>NZ_JBFUHN010000025.1:0-77355 GCF_056402375.1 Variovorax sp. P4_B10
GTTGCGGATGCGGGTCCAGACGGCGGTATCGGGAACGATCGGGGCCTGCAGCTCGGTCATGCTTGCGAGCCGGCTCTGCCAGACGAGCGCCGCGGCGCGCACCGGCGCCTGTTCGCGCGCCAGGGTTTCGAAGCGGCGGCGGGCACCGCCGCGCAGCGTGCCGAGCGCATGGCTCGCGGCCAGCAGCTCGAGCAGTTCGGGGTGGGCGGTGAGGTTCATCGGAGGGCTGCTTTCTTCACCGTCATGCGAAGCGACCCATGCAGAGGCGTAATTTTTCGAGCCCGCGCCGGATCCAGGTCTTGACGGTGCCGAGCGGCAGCTTGAGCTGTTCGGCCAGCTCGCCGTGGCTCATTTCGCGCAGGTAGGCCAGGCTGACCACTTCGCGCTGGCGGCGCTCGAGCTGGCTCAGGCACTGGTGCAGCGCCCAGGCCTGTTCGCTCGCATCGGCCGTGTCGGCAGGGTTGGGTGCGTCGGATTCGAGGGTGTCGGCCATCAACTCGTCGAACTCCTGCGTGAGCTGGGCGCGGTCGGCGGTACGGCGGCGCAGCAGGTCGAGCGCGCGGCTGCGCACGATCAGGCCCAGCCAGGCCAGCGGCGGACTCAGCGTGGCGCGGTAGTCCCCGGCCACGCGCCAGACCGTGAGAAAGGCTTCCTGCAGCACATCTTCGGCCCACTCGCGCTGCCGCACGACGCGCATCGCCAGGCCCATGAGCTTGGGCGCGGTGCGGTCGTACAGCTGGCGCAGGGCGGCTTCGTCGCGACGGCCGATGCGATCGATCAGCGCCATCAGTTCGGCATCGGGGCTGGGTGCTGTCATTCGCGAATTGTCGGGCATCAATGCACATGGACAAGGTACGGTCCCGCGACACCGGCGGATTCAATCGTCCCTGGGCCTGGACCCGTTGGCCGACCTCAGGAAACAATCGGCAACGTATACTTCCTCGCAAAATCGAGCGGGGCCGCGTGCGCGCGGGGGCGGGATGAAGCAAATTGCGATCGTGATCGTGCTCTGCGTGGGCGCGTGGTACTTCCTTGTCGGCGGCCGCAAGCTCGACGAGAAGCTGGTGCGCGAGTACTACCAGAACGAAGCCCATGCCATCTACTCCCGCGACGCCGAGAAGCTGTGCAAGCAGCTCAGCCGCAAGGTCGTGATCGAGAGCAAGGTCACGATGATGGGCAAGACGGTGGAGTCCACCCACGACCGGGACGAGGCCTGCGAGTCGATGCGCAAGACCTTCGAACTGTTCCGCATGGTCGGCGACCGGATGGGCGGCATCCTCACCATCGAGTACGACTACCAGATCGACGCCGTCGAGGTGGCCACCGACCGCAAGAGCGCCGTCATCAAGGGCACCAGCGTGCTGAAGATGGGCGAGGCGGCGCTGCAGTACAAGAGCAGCTTCACCCAGCGCCTGGAGCGCGAGCTCGGCCAGATGCGCCTGGTGCATTCCGACGAGGCCACGGTGGTGCGCATGGGCGGCCGCGGCGCCATGAGCCAGAGCGAATTCTTCAAGTAGGCGCCGCCATGATCGTCCGGGACTCGCTGCCGCCTCCGCCGCCGTTCTGGCATCGCCTCAACAGCTTCTTCGCCTTTCCGTTCCAGCTGCGGCCGCTGACCTACGGCCTGCTGCTGTCGTTCTGCAGCCTGCTCTTCGAGGCCGTCTTCTTCCTGCCCGATGCGCTTGCGCTCGTCGTCATCGAGATCGGCATCATGCTGGCGGCCAGCCGCTACGGCTTCAAGGTCATCGCGCTCGGCGCGCGCGGCATCTGGCAATCGTCCGAGTTTGCGCGCGAGTCCAGCGACGAGTGGACCTACCTGCCCTGGAAGCTCTTCGCCATTTCGCTGGTGCAGGGCTTTCTGGTCGGCTGGCTCGCCTGGTACGAGCCGGTGCTGGGCACCGTTGCGTTGTTCGTCATGTCCTTCACCTTCCCGGCCGCGGTGATCGTGCTGGTGCAGTCGGGCAGCTTCTTCCAGGCGATGAATCCCGGGCATGTCATGGATGCGATGCGCACCATCGGCTGGCCCTATGCGCTGCTGTGCTTCTTCCTGTTCCTGCTGAGCACGGGCGCGCAGGTGGCGATCTCGATGGTGGTGCCGATGTTCGACGGCCGCATCATCCTGCCGATCGTCAATTTCGCATTCATCTACTTCGGCTGGGTGATGGCGAGCCTGCTGGGTTATGTGATGTACCAGCACCATGACGCCTTCGGCATCGACGTGGCACCCGGCGGCGGCGTGGGCGACGGCATCCCGGTGGACCGCCGCACGCCGGAGCAGATCGCGGCGCAGCGCACCGATGCCGAGGTGGCGCAGCTGATCACCGAGGGCGACCTGGCCGCCGCGCTGGGCACGGCCTACGAGGCACAGCGCACCGCGGCGTCCGACGACCTGGCCGCGCAGCGCCGCTACCACCGCGTGCTGCTGATGATGCCGGACAAGAAGGACACGATGCTCGACCAGGCGCGGCGCTTCATCCCGCTGCTGATGCGGCGCGACCTTGCATCGGAAGCGCTCAAGGTCTTCAAGGCCTGCCGCGAGAAGGACAAGGCCTTTGCGCTCGACGACGCGGCCGTGGTGATCGCGATGGCGCGGGCCGAATGGCGCAACGGCGATGCGCATGCCACGCTGGCCCTGCTGTCGGGTTTCGACCGGCGCTTTCGCGGGAACGAGGCGATTCCGCAGGCCTACGAGTTGGCAGCGCGTGCGCTGGTGCAGGGCCTGGGCCGCGCCGACATGGCGCAGCCCATCCTGACCACGCTGGAGTCGCGCTATCCCGAGAGCGAGCAGACGCAGGAAGTGCGCTGGCTGCTGCGGCCTGCGCCTGCGGCCTAGGGTTCAGGCGCGCTGCAGGGTGCGCGTCACCATGTCGTTGGGCGCCAGCCGCAGCAGGTGCGGCAGGAAGCCGATGGCTTTCTCGCGTTCCCCTGCGTGCAGCAATCCGTTGGCGCAGACCGAGAGCGTGTCGGCCAGCTCGGGATGGTCGGGCGCCGTCTTCAGCAGGATGCGGCACAGCTTGTCGGCATCCCCGAACTCGCGGGCCCGCGTGAAGCGGCGCGCCAGCCGGGCCATGTCCTCGGGCTTCAAGCGGGCGCCGGGCCTGGCCTGGTCGAGGTAGGTCTTGTAGCTGGCGTGCTGCAGGGCCAGCGTGTCGGGGTCGGTGGCAGGGAGGCGGAAGATGCGGCGCGCAGCCTGGTGGAAGTCATCGCTCGCGGGCTGCAGCCGGGCGGTGTTGAACCAGGCGCGCAGCGTGTCGGTGTCGCCGGGGCGCAGCGCGGCCGCGGCACGCCACTCGGCGCACGCCGGCTCGAACTTCATCGCGGCGGCCAGCCGGCGTGCGGCGGCCACATGCTGCTCGAAGTGGTCGTCGTCGTCCGCCATTTCCGACTTGACGGTCTCGGGCGCCTTCACGCGGCCCAGCATCGTGGCACCGGCCATCAGCGCGGCGCCCGTGAGCAGGCCGCCCAGGTGGGCCATGTAGGCAATGCCCTGGCCGCCCAGCCAGTGCTGCATCAGCTCGTTGATGATCCACGCCGGCAGCAGCAGCAGCGCCGGCGCGGTGACGTAGTTGAAATAGAAGAACAGCTGGTAGAAGAAGCGGATGCGCCGCAGCCGGTACATCACCGCGTACATGCCCATCAGCGCGGAGATCGCGCCCGAGGCGCCCAGCCCGTAGCTGCCCTTGCCCGCATAGGCCCAGCCGGCCAGCGCCGAGGCGCCGACGGCGCCCAGCAGGTAGAAGGTCAGGTAGGTGCTGCGGCCCAGCGCCAGCTCGACCGAGAAGCCGAACAGGAACAGGAACAGCATGTTGCCCAGCAGGTGGCCGGTGCTGCCGTGCAGGAAGGCGGCGGTGATCAGGGTCCAGGGCCTGGACTCGGCGTCCTTGCCGTAGTCCTGCGACCAGCGCTCGGTGAAGGGCGCGGGCAGCATGGCCTCGTACTGCTGGCGGTCGCGCTTCCACTCGGCGTATTGCGGGTTGGCGGGCGTGACGACTTCTTCGGCCTTCAGCTTCTGCAGGAAGGTCTTTTCGTTCTGCATGCCTTCGAGCAGCGGGGCATAGGCCTCGGCGTTCAGCATCCGCTTGGCCTGCTTGCCGCGCTTGGCGTCGGTTTTCTCCAACCAGGCCACGAAGGGCGGCAGCTCCAGTTCGGGCAGCACGCTCTGCGTGTAGTAGTGGGCGGCGCGCTCGCGCGCGTTCTCCTCGCTGCGCTGTGGCCCCCAGAACACGATCATGTTCACGAGGATCAACAGCACCGTCAGCCACGGCGGGTTGCGCCAGCTCGGTTTGTTTTCGAGCGGGATGGCGTAGAACACGATGCGGCTGCCGGTTGTTGCTTCGCCGCGCTCAGCCGAGTCGCTTGCGGTGGCGTGCCACTTGCGCCTTGACCTGCGCCGGCGCGGTGCCGCCCAGGATGTTGCGCGCATTGAGCGAGCCGCGCAGGCTCAGCACGTCGTACACGTCCTTCTCGATGTTGGGGTTGAACTGCTGCAGCACCGACAGCGGCAGCTCCGCGAGGTCGACCTTGTGCGAGGTGGCGGCCTTCACGGCGTGGGCCACGGTTTCGTGCGCGTCGCGGAAGGGCAGGCCCTTCTTCACGAGGTAGTCGGCCAGGTCGGTGGCGGTGGCGTAGCCGCGCAGGGCGGCGGCTTCCATGGCCTCGGGCTTCACGGTGATGCCGCCGATCATCTCGGCAAAGATGCGCAGGGTGTCCTTGAGCGTGTCGACGGTGTCGAACAGCGGCTCCTTGTCTTCCTGGTTGTCCTTGTTGTAGGCCAGCGGCTGGCCCTTCATGAGCGTGATCAGCGCCATCAGGTGGCCGACCACGCGGCCGGTCTTGCCGCGGGCCAGTTCGGGCACGTCGGGGTTCTTCTTCTGCGGCATGATCGACGAGCCGGTCGTGAAGCGGTCGGCGATCTGGATGAAGCCGAAGTTCTGGCTCATCCAGAGAATCAGTTCCTCGCTCATGCGGCTGATGTGCACCATGCACAGGCTGGCGGCGGCGGTGAACTCGATCGCGAAGTCGCGGTCGCTCACGGCGTCCAGGCTGTTCTGGCACACGCCGTCCATGTTCAGCGTCCTGGCAACCAGTTCGCGGTCGAGCGGGTAGCTGGTGCCGGCCAGCGCGGCGGCACCCAGCGGCAGGCGGTTGACGCGCTTGCGCACCTCGCCCATGCGTTCCGCATCGCGGCTGAACATTTCGACGTAGGCCAGCATGTGGTGCCCGAAGCTCACCGGCTGGGCCACCTGCAGGTGGGTGAAGCCGGGCAGGATCACGTCGACGTTCTTCTCGGCGATGTCCACCAGGGCCTTCTGCAGGTCCACCAGCAGGTCGCCGATCAGGTCGATCTCGCCGCGCAGCCAGAGGCGCACATCGGTCGCGACCTGGTCGTTGCGGCTGCGGCCGGTGTGCAGGCGCTTGCCGGCGTCGCCCACCAGCTGGGTCAGGCGGGCTTCGATGTTCAGGTGAACGTCTTCGAGGTCGAGTTTCCACTCGAAGGCGCCGGATTCGATCTCGCTGCGAATCTGCGTCATCCCACGCTCGATCTCGGCGTGGTCCTGCTTGCCGATGATGCCCTGGGCGGCCAGCATGCCGGCGTGGGCGAGAGAGCCTTCGATGTCGGCCTGCCAGAGGCGCTTGTCGAAGAAGACGCTGGAGGTGTAGCGCTTCACCAGGTCGCTCATCGGTTCGGAGAACAGGGCCGACCAGGCTTCGGATTTCTTGTCGAGTTGGTTTTGGGTCATGGGAGCCGTCCAGGAGGCAATAATGGGTTGGTCACCCGATGTATCTGTGATGTCTGCGATGCGCAACCCGGCGATTTTATCGGCCACCTCTGCAACCACGTCCCCGACGTCGTCGGAAAGGGCGCGCACGCCCCTGCGCGGCGGGCCTTCGCCGTTCGATGCCTGCCAGATCGGCGTGGTGCTGCGCACCGTGGTGTTCGTCGAGGCGGTGGTCGCCATTGCCACATTGTTCGTGGTGTCCACGCCCGGCGAATGGCTGGTGCAGACCGCCACGGTCACCGGCGGCGCCTTGCCGGCGACCCTGCTGTGGCTGGTGGCGGCCTGCGGGCTGAAAAAGCCGTTGGGGCGCCTGCCGCGGCAGTGGCAGTACGCGGCCGGGGCCTCGCTTGGCGCTCTGGCGTCGCTCTACGGCTGCGGCCTGCTGCGCCTGACGGGCGTGCTCGCCAACGCGCCGTGGCTGGCCAGTGGGCTGGCCGGGGCCCTGTTCGCGGGGCTGATGATGGCGGCGATGGTGCTGCGCGCGCGCGGCCAGACGCCCGCCGCCATGACGGCCCGGCTCGAGGAGCTGCAGTCGCGCATCCGCCCCCATTTCCTGTTCAACACGCTCAACAGCGCCATTGCCCTGGTGCGCGAGGAGCCGGCCAAGGCCGAGACCATGCTCGAAGACCTGAGCGAGCTGTTCCGCCAGGCGCTGGCCGACCCGGGCGAATCGGGCACGCTGGCCGACGAGATTGCGCTGGCCGAGCGCTACCTGGCCATCGAGCAGGTGCGCTTCGGCGACCGGCTGCGCATCCGCTGGGACCTCGATGCCGCTGCCAGCAATGCACGCCTGCCGCCGCTGCTGCTGCAGCCGCTGGTCGAGAACGCCATCAAGCACGGCGTCGAGCCCAGCCCCGAGGGCGCCAGGCTGCGCATCCGCACCGAGCGGCGCGGCAGCATGGTGGTGATCGAGGTGGTCAACAGCCTGCCGCCGCTGCGCTGGGCCGACGAACCGCTGCCGCGCGGCCACGGCATTGCGCTGGCCAATGTGCGCGACCGGCTGCGCCTCTTGCACGACATGCAGATGCAGTTCAGCGCCGGCATGGATCAAAAGAACTACCGCGTACGCATTGCCATCCCCGCCGAATCATGAGCCTCAAGACCCTGATCGTTGACGACGAAGCCCTTGCGCGTTCCCGGCTGCGCACGCTGCTGCGCGACTGCCGGTCGCCCGCCGCCGAGGTGGTGGCCGAGGCCTCGCAGGGCGCGGAGGCGCAGCAGCACCTGGCCACGATGGAACTCGACCTGGTGCTGCTCGATGTGCACATGCCCGGTGTCGACGGCATCGAGGTGGCGCGCGCGCTGCGCAGCAACCCCGACGCGCCGGCCGTGGTGTTCGTGACGGCGCATGCGACGCATGCGGTCACGGCCTTCGAGCTCGATGCGGTCGACTACCTGACCAAGCCGGTGCGGGCCGAGCGCCTCCAGCAGGCCCTGCTGAAGGCCGAGCGCTTCCTGAAGGAGCGCCGCGCGCTGCGGGCCGATGCAGCGCCCGAAACCGTGCTGATCCAGGACCGCGGCCGCGCCGAGCGGGTGCCGCTGTCGGAAGTGCTCTACCTGAAGTCCGAATACAAGTACCTCACCGTGCGCACCGCCACGCGCAGCCACATCCTCGACGGCTCGCTCAACGAGTTCGAGGAGCGCTATCCGAACCGCTTCCTGCGGGTGCATCGCAACGCGCTGGTGGCGCGCTCGGCCATCCGCGCGCTCGAGAAATACGACGACGGCGAGGACGCCGAGGGTTGGGCCTTGCGGCTCGACGCGATTCCCGAACCTGTCGCGGTGTCGCGGCGGCAACTGGCCGCGGTGCGCGAAGTGCTCAAGGAGGCGCGATGACCGAAGAAAAGAACGCGCCACCCGAGAAACCCGCGGCCGCGGAAGCACCGGAACCCGCGCCCGAGCCACCGGCCGCCGAGCCTTCGGAACCGCCCCCGCCCGCCCCTGCGGCAGAGGAGCCGCCTGCGGAGTCCGCTCCGCCGGAGCCCGAGCGCCTGCTGCTGCACATGCCGGTCGACGTGCGCAGCGCCTCGCTGGTGGTGCTCGCCGTGCTGGCCAGCGTCTTCGCGCTGCAATGGGGCCAGGCCGTGTTCATCCCGCTGATGCTGAGCCTGCTGCTGACCTACGCGCTGTCGCCGCTGGTTGAGCGGCTGCACCGCTGGAAGCTGCCGCGCTGGATCGGCGCGGCGCTGATCCTCGTCGGCCTGTTCAGCGGTCTGGGCTGGACCGGCTACTCGCTCTCGGGCAGCGCCACGCAACTGGTCGACTCGCTGCCCATCGCGGCCCAGAAACTGGGGCAAGCCATGCGCAGGAACAAGAGCGCCAGCGCCACGCCGCTCGAAAGCGTGCAGCAGGCGGCAGCGCAACTTGAAAAGGCGGCCGAGGAAAACTCCGCGCGCGTCGCGGCGCGCAAGGGCGTCGCGCGTGTCGTCATCGAGCGGCCGTCCTTCAATGTGCGCGACTACCTGCTGAGCGGCACCGTCGGCCTGATCGCGGCGATGGGGCAGCTCACCTTGGTCGCCTTCCTGACCTACTTCGCGCTGTGCTCCGGCGACACCTTCCGGCGCAAGCTGATCAAGATCACCGGGTCGAGCCTGCAGAAGAAGAAGGTCACGGTGCATGTGCTCGACGACATCACCCGCAACATCGAGCGCTACCTGCTGGTGCAGATATTGATCAGCGGGCTGGTGGGCGTGACGACGGGCTTCGCCTTCTGGTTCATCGGGGTCGAGAACGCGGCCGTGTGGGGAATCATCGCGGGCGTGACCAACCTCATTCCCTACATCGGCGCGGTGATCGTGCTGGTGGCTGCGGCGCTGGTGGCCTTCCTGCAGTTCAACAGCCTGGAGATGGGCATTCTGGTCGGCGGCGTGTCGCTCGCCATCCACACGCTGATCGGCAACCTGCTGATGCCCTGGCTCACCAGCCGCACCAGCCGCATGAACCCGGTGGCCGTGTTCGTCGGCGTGATCTTCTGGGGTTGGCTCTGGGGCGTCTGGGGGCTGTTGCTGGGGATTCCGATCACGATGGTGATCAAGTCGATCTGCGACCGGGTCGAAGATCTGCAGCCGATCGGGGAGCTGTTGGGGGAATAGCCTCGGGGCCGGCTCAGCGCAGCGCACGTTGCATGAGCACGGTGTCGACCCACTGCCCGAACTTGAAGCCGACGTTGCGCAGCACGCCGACGCTCTCGAACCCGAGGCGCTCGTGCAAGCCTTGGGAGCCGGCATTGGCGCTGTTGCCGACCACCGCCACCATCTGCATGAAGCCGCCTTCGGTGCAGTGCGCAATCACCGCCTGCAGCAGCGCCTTGCCGACGCCGTGGCCATGCATGCCCTGCGCGACGTAGATCGAGTCTTCCACCGTGCGGCGGTAGGCGGAGCGGGCGCGGTAGGGGCTCGCATAGGCATAGCCCACCACCTCGCCGTCCTTCACCGCAACGAGGTAGGGTAGGCCGTGCCGGAGCACCTCGGTGCGCCGCGCCTGCATCTGGTCGACGGTGGGGACTTCTTCCTCGAAGGAGCACAGGTCGTGCAGCACGTAGTGGCTGTAGATGGCCTGCACCGAGGGCATGTGGTGCGGCTCGGCGTCGAGGATCTCAAGGGTGATGGCAGCGAGGGTTGGCGATGGCATGCCCCGAATCTTGACGATCCGACATCAATAAGTGAAGCTTGGTCAACCTATGCAAAGCATAAGAAATACTTTGGAAAAGACACTGAACCTCGACCAGCTCAAGTCCTTCGGACTGGTGATCGAAACCGGCAGCTTCTCCGCCGCGGCCGACCGGCTCGGCCTCACGCAGCCTGCGGTGAGCCTGCAGATCCGCCAGCTGGAGCGCAGGCTGGCGGTGCGCCTGATCGAGCGCGTGGGCAAGCGTGCGAAGGCCACGCCGGCTGGTGCGGAGCTGCTGCGGCACACCTACCACATCGAGACCGCCGTGGAGAATGCCATCGATGCACTGGCCGACCACGCGAGCGGCGTGACGGGCCGGGTCCGGCTGGGCACCGGTGCGACGGCCTGCCTGTATTTCCTGCCGGCCGTGCTGCGCGGGCTGCGCGAGCAGTTCCCGGCGCTCGGCATCGTGGTCAGCACCGGCAACACCGAGGACCACGTGCGCAAGGTGGAGGAGAACAGCATCGACCTCGCGCTGGTCACGTTGCCTGCGGCAGGCCGGTCGCTGAGCGTGATACCGGTGCTCGACGACGAATTCGTCGCCATCGGCCGCCGCGACCTCGCGCCCCTGAAGGCGCGGGTGACGCCCGGCGACCTGGCCGCATTGCCGCTGGTGCTGTTCGAGCCCGCGGCCAACACGCGCAAGCTGGTCGACCGCTGGTTCGCTGCCGAAGGGCTGCAGCCGCAGCCCGTCATGGAGCTGGGCAGCGTCGAGGCAATGAAGGAGATGGCCGCCGCGGGGCTGGGCTACGGCATCTTGCCGCGCATGGCGATGTCGGGCCGCGGCGCCCATCCCGACCTGAAGATCAGCCGCCTCGACCCCCGCATGCACCGCACGCTGGCCCTTGTCATCCGGCGGGACAAGCCGGTGAGCAGGGCCCTGCGCGTGGTGCTCGATGCGGTCGTCGCGGCCGGAAAGAAGGCCGGGCCGGTTACTCGGCCGAAGTAGCCAGCGCCGCGCCGCCGCGTGCGCGGCCCAGCGTGCCGACGATGAGCGCGGCGATCAGCACCAGCACGCCGCTGAGCACCATCGCGCTCGAGATGCCGAAGTTGTCGACCGTCACGCCGCCGATCAGCGCGCCGGAGGCGATCGCCACCTGGAAGCCGCTCACGAGCAGTGCCTGGCCGGCTTCGGGTGCATCGGGCACGGCTTCCATCATCCAGCCGGTGAGCGCCACCGGGATCAGGCCGAAGGCCACGCCCCAGATGAAGACCACGACCGCGCCGGCCGCGAAGCCGCTGCCGATCAGCGTGGACAGCAGCAGTGCCGTTGCAAGCATCTGCGCCGCCAGCAGGGTGGTGCCGCGCACGCTGCGCGCCACCAGGCTGCCGCCGAGGAAGGTGCCGATGAAGCCGACCGCGCCGTAGACCAGCAGCAGCGTCGAGACCGAGTTCGGTTCCAGGCCGAACACCTGCTGCAGCAGCGGTTTCAGGTAGGTGTAGGCCGCGAAGTGGCCGGCAATGAAGAACAGCACCGCGAGCAGGCCGACCTGCGCCATGCGGCGTGTCAACGGCGTCAGCAGGTCGCGCGCGCCGATGGCGCGCACCGGCGGTATCGCGGGCAGCAGCCACAGCTGCACCAGCAGCACCACGGCCGCGAGCGCGCCGGTCACTGCGAACGAAGCGCGCCAGCCGAACAGCGTGCCGAGGAACGAGCCCGCAGGCACACCGAGCACCGTGGCCGCGGACACGCCCGCCAGCACCAGCGACATGGCCCGCGCCTGCGAAGCGTGCGGCACCAGCTGCGTGGCGGCGGCCGGCGCAAAGGTCCAGAAGCCGCCCACGCACAGGCCCAGCAGCAGGCGCGCGACCAGCATCGTGCCGAAGTTGGGCGCGAAGGCGGCGAGCAGGTTCGAAGCGATCAGGAGCGTGGTGAGCGCGATCAGCACCGTGCGCCGGTCGAGGCGGCCGGAAGCGACGATCAGCGCCGGCCCGGCAAAGGCGGCGAGCACGCCGGGCATCGTGATCATGAGGCCGGCCGTGCCGTCGGACACGTTCAGGCCCCTGGCGATGTCGGTCAGGAGGCCGATGGGCATGAACTCGGTCGAGACCATTGCGAAAGTGCCGACGGCGATCGAGCCGACGGCGAGCCAGGCGGAGCGGGCCGACCTGGCCAACCCGGGCGCGAGATCGTCGACGCAGGGGTTGCTGCTGGGTGCATTCATCATGAAAGGGGTCCTGGAGCGCATCGGCGAAGCGTGTGCCGATGCTTGTTGCGGAAGGCAATCCAGTGTCGGAGCGGACGCCCTTGCGACAAAGAGGCCTGACGGCAGTAGTCAGTTTCCCCAGGGCGAACAATCGGTCCTTTTTGCAATCGGGTGGCCGCTTGCGCCACCCCGATGGTGGCCATCGCCACCACGGCCTGCGCTATCCGGGCGGCAACACCCGGCCGTCGGCGATGAAGGAATCGCCCACCAGCACACGAAAGACCGCACCGTGCGGAAAGCGGGGCCGTGCGATGTCCGGTGTCAGGAACTCGACCTCGAGCGCATGCGGTTTCCCGCGTTCGAGCACATCGCCCTGCGGCACGAACCACCGGGCCGAGAAGCCTTCGTTGTCGACCACCAGCGCGCAGCGGTATTCCCCTGCGGAAAGCGGCACGTCGTGCGAGCGCAGCGCCGGCGGACGCAGCGTCAGCTCGACCCGCAGATGGGGCGTGAAGGTGCTCGCCGCATCGAAGGTCGCAGGCTCGGCCGGCGGCGCGCGGCGCGGCCGCTTGCCGATGAGCCATGCAATGACGTTGCCGATGATCGGCACCCACAGCACCATCAGCAGCGTGCCGATGTCGCGCGTGGTCGAGCCGCGCTCCGCATAGTGCCGCATGAGTGCGCCCGCGACGGCCACGCACAGCAGGATGATGACGATGAGCTTGCGGCGGAACTGGATGGTGGTCATGAACTTGCGGGTGGAATCGGCCCGCGGACCTTAACTCACCCGCAGCACGGCATCCGCCGGCAGCGCCTGCCAGTCGATCCATTCGCCCACCGCCACATGGTGCGTGGGCGTGGCCGCCGCTTCGGGCGCGCCCCATTGCAGCGTCAGGCTGTGCTTGCCGAGCCGCAGCGCAATCTCGAAGCCGGGCCAGTGTGCGGGCACATGCGGCGTCAGCGAGAGCCTGCGGCCTTTCACGCTCAGGCCCAGCAGCGTTTCGACCGCGGCGCGGTGCAGCCACGCGGCCGAGCCGGTGTACCAGCTCCACCCGCCGCGGCCCACATACGGCGCGGCGCCGTAGATGTCGCCGGCCATCACGTAGGGCTCCAGTTCGTAGGCGGGTCCGCGCTTCGGATGCTTCGCGCGGTGCGCAGGGCTCAGGCCCTCGAAGCTCCGCCACGCCGCTTCATGGTCGCCCTGCAATGCCTGCGCCATCAGCGCCCACACCGCGCCGTGCGAGTACTGGCCGCCGTTCTCGCGCACGCCTGGCGGGTAGGCCTGGATGTAGCCGGGGTTGTTGGTCGAGTTGGCGAAGGGGGGCGTCAGCAGCCGCAGCAGGCCGGCGGGCTCGTCGTGCAGGTGCTTCTGGATGGCGGCCATGGCCGGGCCGGTGTGGGCCTCGTCCGATGCGCCCGAGAGCACCGACCAGGCCTGCGCGATCAGGTCGATGCGGCACTCGTCGTTGGTCGACGAGCCGAGCGGCGCGCCGTTGTCGAAGAAGGCGCGGCGGAACCAGGCGCCGTCCCAGCCGGCGTCGTGCAATGCGGCGATCCAGCCGCGCCGTGCCTCGGTCCAGCGGACGGCGCGTTCGTGCTCGCCGCGCGCTTCGGCGATGGGCGCGTATTGCGCGACCACGCTGCACAGGAACCACGCGAGCCAGACCGATTCGCCGCGGCCTTCGTTGCCGACGCGGTTCATGCCGTCGTTCCAGTCGCCGGTGCCCATCAGCGGCAGGCCGTGCACGCCGGTCTTCAGGCTGCGGTCGATGGTGCGCGCGCCGTGCTCGAACACGGTGGCCGTGCGGCCGCCGTGATGCGGCGGGTAGTAGGCGTCTTCGGCGCCGTCGGGAATCGCGGGCCCTTCGATGAAGCCGACCACCTGGTCGAGCAGCGACGCGTCGCCGGTCACCTCGACGTAGTGCGCCGTCGCGAAGGGCAGCCACAGCAGGTCGTCCGAGAAATGCGTGCGCACGCCGGCGCCGCCGGGCATGTGCCACCAGTGCTGCACGTCGCCTTCGGGGAACTGCCTCGCCGCGTTGACGAGGATCTGCTCGCGCAGCCGCGGCGGATCGGTGAGCGCGAAGGCCATCGCGTCCTGCAGCTGGTCGCGAAAGCCGAAGGCGCCGCCGGCCTGGTAGAAGCCGGCCTTCGACCAGAGGCGGCAGGCCAGCGTCTGGTAGATGAGCCAGCGGTTGACCATCGCATCGAACAGCGGATCGGGCGTGCGCACCTGCAGGCGGCCCAGCAGCTCGTCCCAGAAGCCGCGCGCCTGCGCCAGGGCTTCGGGCACGTCGCGCTGCCGCCAGCGGCGTGCCAGTTCGAGCGCCGCATCGGCGTTGTCGGCGTGGCCCAGCACGAAGGTGAAGCCGGCGGTCTCGCCGGCGCCGACGACGAACTCGCCGCCGATGGCCGCGCAGGCATCGAGCCCGCTGCCGGCGCGCCGCGCCAGCGTGTCGGGCACTTCGACGATGCCGTGCCCGGCGAAGAATTCGTTGCGGTCGCAGGTCCACTGCGTGGCCCCGGTCGTCGCGCCCTGCAAACCCGCAAGCAGCAGGAAGGCCGTGCTGCCGCCGAAGCCCGCGCTCGATTCGCGCTGCTGGCCGAACACCGCGGGCTGGTCTTCGGGCTTCCAGCAGTGAATGGTGCGCCGTTCGCCGCGCGCGGCGCCGAGCTGCCACTCGGCGATGCCGAGCGCGCGCAGGCGCCGCTGGCCGGAGCCCTCGTTGCGCACGCGCACATGCACCAGCTTGACGGCATCGTCGCGGTCCGCAAAGAAGGTGGTTTCGAGGGCCAGGTCGCGCTGCCGGCATTCGAAGACCGTGTAGCCCTGGCCATGCCGCACGCGGTGGCGCACATCGTCCGCACCGTCGGCACCCCGGCCGGCCGGCGTGAGCGGCAGCAGCTCGCGCGAAGCGAGGTCCTGCAGCAGGTAGTGCTCGAAGGCCGGGTCCTGCACCGGGTCGTTCGACCACGGCGTGACCTGGTGCATGCGGCTGTTGCCGGCCCAGGTGAAGCCGGTGCCCCATTCGGACACCTGGAAGCCGAAGCCGGCGTTGGCGATCACGTTGATCCAGGGGCGTGGCGTGCGGTTGTCGAGGCCGACCTCGAAGCGGAACTCGCCGCTCTCGGCATCGAAGCGGCCTGCGGGCGCCGACATCGGCGTCGTCGCGGCCTGTGCCGACTGTGCCGCGGCGGGGCGCATCAGCAGGGGCGTGCGCTGCGGCACCGGTGCGCTGCTGTCGTCGGCTATCAGGGGGCTGCGTGCTTCATGCAGCGCGGCCACCTGGACTTCGAGGGCGCGGCCGTCGGCCGTGAACACCACGCGCGCCAGGCTCGAGAGCGCGGCCTTTTCCGAGGGCGCCACCTCGTGGTCGCGCAGCAGGTAGAAGCCCGCCGTGTCGTTGCGCGGAAAGCTGTTCTGGGTCTGCAGCGCCACGCGAGAGCGCAGCAACTCGATCTCGCGCTGCAGCGGCATCAGGTAGGAATTTGGCTCGCTGTTGAGCACCACCAGGTCGCAGGCCACGCCGCCGAAGCCCCACCACGGCTGCGCACGCAGCAGCGCGTTGATGAGGCCCATGCCGTTCATCGAATGGATGTAGACCAGCACGATGGGCTTGTCGCCCGAGATGCCGAAGCGCCAGATCTGCCGCAGGTCGACGAGTCCGCGGTCCTTCATCACGCGCGGCGTGGTGTAGGTGAGGATGGTCGTCAGGTCCTGCAGCGCAAGGTTCTGCGCGGGCGCGATGCTGAGGTCGCGCAACCGCACCTGTGCCAGCGTGGCGGCCATGCGCGTCGCACGCTCGACGTGCATCGGCTGCAGATAGCGGTCGATGCTGGGCATCAGCGCTTCGATGCTCTCGTCGGCGGCGGTTGCGAAGCTCAGGCGCGCAGTGGTGCCGGGTTCGATCGACAGGCGCACGCGCAGGCAGGCGATGGGGTCGAGGCCGTTCACCGGCGTGCCGTTGACCGCCAGCGGCTGCGGGTCGAGCGCGGGGCTCGCAAGCGAGCGGTTGCGGCCGATGAAGGCGCGCCGGTCGGTCATGCAGTCGATGGACAGCACATGCGCATCGACCGAGGCGACGAAGTGCGCTGCGGCCACCACCGGGTCGCCGTGCAGGCGGGGCTTGCGCGACATCAGCAGCGCGCGCCACGCGGGTTCCCAGCGCGATTCGACGAACAGGTTGGCGAAAGCCGGATGCGCCTCGTCGGCCTTGGGGTTCGACAGCACCGGTTCGAAGTAGGAGATGAGTTCGAGCGTGCGCGTTTCCTCGCCCGAGTTGTGCAGCGTGATGTTGCGCAGCTCGGTGTCGTCCTCGGGGCTGATGAGCACGGTGGTGCGCACCTGCAGGCCGGGGCCCGCCGCGTCGAACTGCACCTGGTCGGCGAGGAAGCGGGTGCGGTAGTTCCAGCCGGCGCCGGGTGCGGGCAGCGCGGTGAGCGAGGTGAGCTCGCGCTGGCCTTCTTCTCGCAGGTAGAAAAAGGTGCCGTGGCTGTCGCGCAGGGGGTCGTCGCGCCAGCGTGTCACGTTGAACGCGCGCCATCGGCTCACGCCGGCACCGTTGGCGCGCAATGCCACCGTGTAGTGCCCGTTCGACAGCAGGTGCGTGGGCTGGAAGCCGGACGCCATCGGGTCGACGATCCGGGGCTGGAACAGCGGTGCCAGCTCGGTCTGGCTGGGCTCGGGCGGTGTGCGCGGGTCGGCACTGCCGATGATCTGCCGCGGCGTGCGCTCGTGCAGCAGCGACTCGTGCGCCTGCACCAGCGCGGCACTCCCGAACCAGCGGCGCGGCGCCTTGGTGCACAGCACATCGCACAGCGCGACCAGCGACATGCCCTGGTGGTGCGCCATGAAGTTGCGCACCACGGTGAAGTCCTGGCCCTCGGCCTGGCGCGAGGTGGTGAAGTCCACCGCGTCGTGAAAGCCGAACTCGCCGCGCGCGCCGAGCGATTCGAGCAGTTCGAGATTGGCCACCGCCGCGACCGGCGCGAGCACGGCGGCCATCGCGCTCGCATAGGGCGCCACCACGCGGTCGGCGGGCGGCGTGCGACGCAGCGCGAGGCGCGGCACGCCGAAGGGCGAGTACTGGTAGGCCAGCGAGTGGTCCTGCGCGAAGTAGGCGGACTCCGAAATGCCCCACGGCAGGTTCTGCGCGCGGCCGAAGGCCTGCTGCTCGGCGATGGCCGCGGTGTTGGCCACCTGCAGCAGGCCATCGGCGGGCTCCGACATCACGAGCGTCGGCATCAGGTACTCGAACATCGAGCCCGACCACGACTTGAGGCTGGGCTCGAAACCCACCAGCAGGAACGGCCGGCCGAGCGCCATCCAGTGGCGCCGCGGCACGTCGCCCTTGGCGATGGCCAGGAAGCTCAGCAGACGCGACTCGGAGGCCAGCAGGTCGTAGTAGCTCGCGTCGAGCACGTTCTCCTCGACCCGCAGGCCGATGTGGAACAGGTGGCGCTTGGGGTCGTAGAGGCCGCTGAAGTCCATGCCGGCGTGCAGTGCGTCGCAGCGTTGCGCGAGCGCCTCCAGTGCGGGTTCTTCGTGGCTTTGGCAGCCCTGCGCAGCGAAGGCGCGGCAGGCCTGGGCCACGGCCACCAGGTGACCCGCGAGGTTGCCGCTGTCCACGCTGGACACATAGGCCGGCGGCAGCAGCCGCAGCGTCTGCGTGTCGTACCAGTTGAAGAGATGGCCCTGGTGCTTCTGCATGCGGCCGACGGTGTCGAGCGTGGCGGTGATGCGTGCGAGCAGCGCCGCGGTGTCGATCCATCCGAACTCGCGCGCGCAGCAGGTCGCCAGCAGGTACATGCCGATGTTGGTCGGCGAGGTGCGGTGGGCAATGGTCGGCTGCGGTTCGAGCTGCAGGTTGTCGGGCGGCAGGTGGTTGTCTTCCGGGCCCACCACGTGCTCGAAGAAGCGCCAGGTGTCGTGCGCCAGTTTCTCGAGGTAGGCGCGCTGTTCCGGCCGGAGCGGGTCGGGCACCTCCGCATCGACGCGGCTGCTCCACCACGCCGCGAACGGCGCCAGCGCCCAGACGACGAACAGAAGCGGCCCGATCATCGGGTATGCGCTCCAGTGCGCCATCACCGCCAGCGCCAGGCAGAGCACGCTGCTGATGGCCGCGCCGCGCAGGAAGGGCGGCAACTGCTGGCTGGACTGGGCCTGCGCCTGTGCCGCCGTGGTCCATTGCAGCAGATGCCTGCGGCTGACGACCAGCCGCCATGTCGCGCGGAACGCCGCATCGAGCAGCAGGCGTGTCTGCGCTGCCAGCTGCACGAACTGCCAGGTCGCGCCGGCCATGGCCCGCAACAGCTCGACGGCGCCCACGTCGAAGAAGTGGCGCAGCTCGATCGCGCGCCGTGTCGGCACCAGGCCGGCGAGGGCGCCGAGCAAGGGGCCGAGCACGAGTGCCGAGCCGACCGCGGCAAGCGCCCATCCGAGCGGCAGGGCCTGCGTGAAGACCACGAGCACCAGCAGCGCGAAAGAAGCGGGCACCACCAACGAGCGGCGCAGGTTGTCGCACATCTTCCAGAGGCCCAGCGCGTCGATGCCGAAGCGCCGGGCGCGCCACATCAGCGGCAGCAGTTGCCAGTCGCCGCGCGACCAGCGGTGCACCCGCGAGGCGGCCACGCCGGCATGGTGGGGGTGGTCTTCGATCAGCACCACGTCGCTCACCATGGCGCAGCGTGCGACCGCGCCTTCGAGCAGGTCGTGGCTCAGCACCGCGCCTTCGGGCAGGCGCCTGTCGAGCGTGGCGTGCACCGCGCGCACGTTCAGCAGGCCCTTGCCGGTGAAGGAGCCGCTGCCGAACACGTCCTGGTAGATGTCGGAGGCGCCGCTGCCATAGGGATCGAGCCCGCACTGGCCGGCGAACATCCAGTGGAAGAGCGAGCGCTCGTGCTCCATCGGGAACGGCGTCACGATGCGCGGCTGGAGGATGCCGAAGCCGGCGACCACGCGCCGGCCCTGTGCATCGATTTCGGGTGCGTTGAGCGGGTGCGCGGCAATCGACACCAGGTCGCGCAGCGCACCCGGCGGCAGGCCGGTGTCGCTGTCGAGGGTCAGCACATAGGGCGTGCGGCCCGCGGCCAGCCGCTGGCCCGGCGCGAGCGGCAGGAAGCCGCTGGCATCGCCGGTCGCGAGCAGGCGCATCAGCATCTCGAGCTTGCCGCGCTTGCGTTCCCAGCCCATCCAGCGTTCTTCGGTGTCGCTCCAGCTGCGCGGGCGGTGCAGCAGCAGGAAACGCGGCGCCGCGTCGCCGGGTGCCGGGTACTTGGCATTGAGCGCGGCGATGCGTTGCAGGGCATCGTCCAGCAGCGGCTGATCCTCGGGCAGCGAGGCCTGCCGGGCATCGGCCCAGTCGGTCAGCAGAGCGAACTGTGCGTGTTCTTCGCGGTTCGCGAGCCAGTGCAGCTCCAGCCGGTGGGCGAGCTGCGCGTTGTTTGCTGCCGAACTCAGCAGCGTGGGAATGACGACGAGCGGGCGGTGGCGTTCGGGGATGCCGGCCGCGAAGTCGAGACGCGGCAACGCCTGCACCCGCACCGACTCCGCCATGACGCGCTGCGCCAGCGCGATCAGGGCTTCCGAGAGCGGCCACGCCAGCAGCACCAGCGCGGCCACGGTGGTCCAGTCGCCATGGTGCGGCAGGCTGCGCACCACGGAAGCCAGCAGCAGCGCGGTGCCGAGGGTGACGGCCAGCACATAGACAGGCAGGCGCCAGCCGAGGTGGCTGCGGGTTGGCCGGATGCGGACCGGACGGCCGGCGCGGTCCGCCGGTCCGCTGGGTTGCAGTGCCGCGAGCAGCGCGGGGCGGCCCTGGCCGAAGAGGTAGTAGCCGGCGGTGCCGTCGGCCCGGTCGGTTTCGGCGCCGGCGTCATCGGCCGGCGCGCTGGCGGCCAGGCGCACCACGGCCTGCGCCACTTCGCGCTCGGGCTGTTCGGTGTCGCGAGCCACCCGCTCCATCGCATGCGTGATCTGCTGGCGCGTGATCTCGCTCTCGTGCGCGAAGCTCGGCAGCTGGCGCAGCACCCGCAGCGAACGACTCACCGGTTCGATCAGGTCGCTCCACTCGACCTGGCCGATCATGCGCAGCGTGGTGATGATGTTGCCGACGGTGAGGTTGGCGGCAGCCTGCGCGTTCTGCGCATCGCCGATCAGCGCCGGGCCGTTGGGACAGTGGTGCTCGGTCCAGCGCACCAGTGCGGGCATGTTTTCGCCATGCTCGACCGGCAGCCGCTGCCAGAGCTGCGTGAGGTAGTTGTCCTGCAGGCCGTGGCTCTGCAGTGCGCGGTAAAGGACGTCGAGGTCCTGCACCGAAAGATGCGGTGCCGCATCCCAGGCCGCATGCGCAATTTCGCGGGCGACCTTGTTCTCGGCAATGCTCTCGGCCACGCGGCGCAGGTTTTCGAGCAACACCACGCGCAGGGTGGTGGGCAGTGCCCAGAGTTCGCCGAGGGTCAGCTCGTCGATGTCCTGGTAGGCATTGAGAAACGCGGTGAACAGCGTCTTGTTGAGCACGCTGTCGGTGTGGGCCACGTAGGCCCAGGCAATGCCGTAGACGCGCGGCAATCCCGCGAGCGGCGGCGTGGCGAGCTTGGGCAGCCGCGCGTAGTAGCTGCGCGGCACGCCGTCGTGGATCTGCTGGAGCTGCGCCTCGACCAAGTGGAAGTTGTCGAGCAGCCATTCGGCCGCCGGAGACACATAGCGGCCGCTCTGCGAGACCAGCGCGATGTGGTCGAAGGCGTTGCGCAGCGACTCGAGGTTCTCGTCCACGCGCGGAAAGAAGGGCGCTCCCTCACTCGCGCGACGGCGATCCTTTTCCACCACCTGGGCGCGGGCGAGGCTGTGGCCGTGCTGCTCGAAGCGCTGGGCGCCGAAGAGTTCGGCGCGGATCGGCAGTGCGACCGGATCGTGGGGGCCCAGGAGCAGCGCGCGCGCGTACTGGCTGAGCCCTTCGAGGCGATCAACGACAAAGGCGGCACTCATCGCGCCGCCTTTGTCTGAAATCTGAGTTGCTTGTTGCCTGTGCGTCCCCTCGCAGGGGAAATCTCAGCCCGTATCGGTTTGTGGTCAGTCACCCTCAAGCGACGGCGAACAGCCCGATACCGAGAACGACCGCGACGCAGGCCATCGTGACAATCCGGCCCGCAGCGAGTGCACGCACACGTTGCATGTGGCTTCGCACCGAGAACCATCGCCCGTGAGCCCGCGCACAATGACGCATGTGAGAGGCCAGCGCCACAAAATCGTTGTTGACGAAATCGACCTGTGAATGGGTCAGGGATTGCGGGGTAGACATTGCAACGAGCTCCTAAATACGACCTCGAGCTGCCGCGCGATTGCGAGAACTGTGAACGTCTCCGACCGTACTCTTTTAATTGACCTTACAGGTGCCTGTTTTGCCGACTGTCCACGTAGGAAAGGGCGCACAAGGCGCCCTTCGTCTTTGGTGGTCGGCACCTAATCAGCCGGTGTTGCGCAAGCCCGCCGCCACCCCGTTGATCGAGATGTGAATGCCGCGCTGCAGCCGCTCGCCGCCGTCGCCCGCGCGGTAGCGCCGCATCAGTTCGACCTGCAGGTGATGCAGCGGGTCGATGTACGGAAAGCGGTGGCGCACCGAGCGCTGCATCTCCGCATTGCCTTCGAGCCGCTGCTTCGCGCCGGTGATGAGCGTGAGCGCATCGGAGGTGCGGTGCCATTCGGCGTCGATCATCGAGAACACTTTCTGCCGCAGCTTGCGGTCGGTCACCAGCTCGGCGTAGCGCGAAGCCAGTGCGAGGTCGCTCTTGGCGAGCACCATGTCCATGTTCGACAGCAGCGTGCGGAAGAAGGGCCACTGTTCATACATGCGTTGCAGCAGCGCCTGGCGTTCCTTCTTGCCCGCGGCGTTGCCTGCAGCGGCCAGGAACTGCTCCACGCCCGAGCCGAAGCCGAACCAGCCCGGAATCGTGAGCCGGCACTGGCCCCAGCTGAAGCTCCACGGCACCGCGCGCAGGTCGTCGATCTTGTGGCTGGGGTTGCGCGAAGCGGGGCGCGATCCGATGTTGAGTTCGGCAATTTCGCGGATCGGCGTGGAGCCGAAGAAATAGTCGCCGAAGCCGGGGGTCTCGTAGACCAGCTTGCGGTACGCCGCCATGCTGGCGGTCGAAAGTTCACCCGCGGCCGAGAGAAAGGCGGCGGGTGCCGACTTGCCCTGCGGCAGCAGCGTGGCTTCGAGCGTGGCGGCCACCAGCGTTTCGAGGTTGCGCCGGCCGATCTCGCGGTTGGCGTATTTCGAGCCGATGACTTCGCCCTGTTCGGTCAGGCGGATCTGGCCGCGCACCGTGCCTGGCGGCTGCGCGAGGATCGCCTGGTAGCTCGGGCCGCCGCCGCGTCCCACCGTGCCGCCGCGGCCATGGAACATGCGTAGGCGAATGGGGTTGGCCTTTTTCTTGTTGAGCTCGTCGAACAGCGACACCAGCGCGATGCCGGCGCGGTACAGCTCCCAGTTGCTCGTGAAGATGCCGCCGTCCTTGTTGCTGTCGCTGTAGCCGAGCATCACGTCCTGCTCGGCGCCCGAGCGTTCGACCAGTGCCTGGATGTTCGGCAGCGCATAGAAGGCACGCACGATGGGCGCGGCGTTGCGCAAATCTTCGATGGTTTCGAACAGCGGCACGACGATCAGGTCGCACACGGCGTTGGTGGCCATCGCACCGCGCAAGAGGCCCACTTCCTTTTGCAGCAGCAGCGCTTCGAGCAGGTCGCTGACCGTTTCGGTGTGGCTGATGATGTAGTGGCGGATGGCCGCGGCGCCGTAGCGCGCACGCGCGGTGCGTGCCGCGGCGAAGATGGCCAGTTCGCTTTTTGCGAGCGGCGAGTAGTCGGCGTCGGGCACGCGCAGCGGGCGGGCATCGTCGAGCAGCTTGAGCAGCAGCGTCTGCTTGGCTTCTTCGGCCAGCGAGGCGTACGAAGGCTCGATGCGCGCGGTGGCGAGCAACTCGGCGATCACGGCCTCGTGCTTGTCGGAGCTCTGGCGCAGGTCGACCGTGGCGAGATGGAAGCCGAACACTTCCACCGCGCGGATCAGCGGGCGCAGGCGCTGCGCCACGAACACGCTGCCGTGCTTTTCGGCCAGCGACTCTTCCACGGTGCGCAGGTCGGCGAGGAATTCTTCGGCGTTGGCGTACGGGTTCTGCGGCGCGACGGCATGGCGCGCGGCCTCGCCGCCGGTGAGCTCGCGCAGCGTGGCGGCCAGCCGCGCATACACGCCGGTGAGCGCGCGGCGATAGGGCTCGTCCTTGCGGTGCTCGTTGGTGTCGGGCGAGCGTTCGGCCAGCGCCTGCATCTCGACCGACACATCGACCAGCGTGGCCGAGAGCGAGAGTTCGCCGCCGAGGTAGTGCACCTCGGTGAGGTAGTGGCGCAGCGCCAGTTCGCACTGGCGGCTCAGCGCGTATTCGAGCGTTTCGGCGGTGACGTTGGGGTTGCCGTCGCGGTCGCCGCCGATCCACTGGCCCATGCGCAGGAAGGGCGCCACCGACGGCGTGGTGCCGCCGTGGGTCAATGCCTTCTCGAGGTCGGCATAGACGCGCGGAATCTCGCGCAGGAAGGTCGCTTCGTAATAGCTCAGCGCGTTCTCGATCTCGTCGGCCACCGTGAGCTTGGAGAAGCGCAGGATGCGCGTCTGCCAGATCTGCGTGACGCGGGTGCGCATCTGTGTTTCGTTGTCGGCGAGTTCGATCGGCGAGAGCGCGTCTTTTCCGCTCGCGTAGGCGTTCTGGCGCAGCTTGATTTCGTCGCGCGTGGTGAGCAGCAGGGCAATGGCGCGTTCGGCATCGAGGATGCTCTTGCGCTGCACTTCGGTCGGGTGCGCGGTGAGCACGGGCGACACGTAGCTGTGGGCCAGCGAGGCCACGATCTCGTCGGGCTTGATGCCGGCCTTGCGGATGCGGGCCAGGGCCGTCTGCAGGTCGCCGTCGGCATGAACGCCTTCGCGATCGGCCTCGGTGCGGCGGCGGATCTGGTGGCGGTCTTCCGCAAGGTTGGCCAGGTGGCTGAAGTAGGTGAAGGCGCGGATCACCCGCACCGTTTCGACCGCGCTCAGGCCCTTGAGCAGGTTCTTGAGCGCGCGGTCGGCCGCATGGTCGGCATCGCGCCGGAAAGCCACCGACAGGGTGCGAATCTTTTCGACCAGCGCGTAGGTCTCGTCGCCCTCCTGTTCCCGGATCACGTCGCCGAGGATGCGGCCCAGGAGCCGGATGTCGTCGATCAATGGCTGGTCTTCGGCCTGGCGGCGCGCGGGGCGTGCAGGGGTCTTGCTGGCTTTCATTCGATGTTGTTCCTGGGGACTTGAATGGATGCGCCGCCTGCGTTGCTGCGGCGCAACATGCTAGCATTCCGGAGGTCTGGAAACATGTACTTTTTGGGAGCGGTCTTGAGCAATATCGTGATCGCGACGCGCGAAAGCCGGCTGGCCCTGTGGCAAGCCGAGCACGTGCAAGCGCTTTTGCAAGAACGAGGCCACGCGGTCAGCCTGCTGGGCATGACCACCCGCGGCGACCAGATCCTCGACCGGACGTTGAGCAAGGTCGGCGGCAAGGGCCTCTTCGTCAAGGAACTCGAACTCGCGCTGGAAGAAGGGCGCGCCGACATCGCGGTGCATTCGCTCAAGGATGTGCCGATGGATCTGCCCGAGGGTTTCGTGCTGGCCTGCGTGCTGGAGCGCGAGGACCCGCGCGATGCACTGGTCTCGCCCCGCTACGCCTCGCTCGACGAACTGCCGCAGGGTGCGGTGGTCGGCACCTCGAGCCTGCGCCGCGTGGTGCTGCTGCGTGCAAAGCGCCCCGACCTGCGCATCGAACCGCTGCGCGGCAACCTCGACACCCGGCTGCGCAAGCTCGACGAAGGGCAGTACGACGCCATCGTGCTCGCCGCGGCGGGCCTCAAGCGGCTGGGGCTCGAAGACCGCATCCGCGTGGCCTTCGAACCCGACGACATGCTGCCGGCCGCAGGGCAGGGCGCACTGGGCATCGAGGTGCGCGCCGATCGCGCCGACCTGATCGCGCTGCTCGCGCCGCTCGCCCACCGGGGCGACTGGCTCTCGACCGCCGCCGAACGCGCGGTCAGCCGTGCAATGGGCGGCAGCTGCTCGATGCCGCTCGCGGCGCATGCCCGCTGGCAGGCCGGCGGCGCATTGCGCATCGATGCCGCCTGGGGCGACCCGGAAGGCAACGAAGCGCTCGTGCGGGTCCATGCGCAGGCCGAAGCCGGCGACTTCGCACAGGCCGATGCGCTCGGCGAGCGTGCCGCCGCGTTGCTGCGCGACGCCGGTGCCCACTGAAATCCATCGTCGTCAGATGACTGCGCGGCCCGTCATCGTCACGCGGCCCGCGCGCGAGGCGGCGCAATGGGTCGACGATCTGCGTGCGGCCGGCCTCGATGCGGTGGCGCTGCCGCTGATCGTGATCGAGCCGGTTCGCGATGCCGAGCCGCTGCGCGCGGCCTGGCGCCGGCTCGAGGACTATGCGGCGCTGATGTTCGTCAGCGCGACGGCCGTCGAGCATTTCTTCCTGAACAGGGACGCGGATTCGAGCGATGAAACGATGGTCGGCCGGCGCTTCTGGGCCACCGGGCCCGGCACCACGCGCGCTTTGCTGCGCGCCGGCGTGCGGCCGGAAACCATCGATGCGCCACCGCCCGAGGCCACGCGCTTCGATTCGGAAGCGCTGTGGGAGCGCGTGCAGTCCCAGGTTTCGGCCGGCGTGCGCGTGCTGATCGTCCGCGGCGGCGATGAGGCGGGGCATCCCACCGGCCGGGATTGGCTCGCCAATGAAATCGATGCCGCGGGCGGCCATCGCGACACCGTCGTGGCCTACCGCCGCCTGCCTCCGTCGCTGGATGTCAGACAACGTCAACTGGCCGTCGACGGCGCGGAAGGCCGCGCGATCTGGCTCTTCAGCAGCTCGGAGGCAATTGCGAATCTGCAGCGCGCGATGCCCGGTACCGACTGGCATGCCGCGAGCGCGGTGGCAACCCATGCACGCATCGGCGAAGCCGCGCGGGCCGCGGGTTTTGGCGCGTTGCGCGTCTGCACACCTTTGCGGGATGCGCTGATCGCGTCGATAGAATCCCTGGCATGAGCGCCGCGTCTCCGTCCGACGACATTTCTTCTTCTTCCGCTGCCGCACCGGCGCCGGTGCCCGCCACGCTGGCGCCGCATCAGACGCCGGCCGCCATGGCCGCGGCGGCCACCACACTGTCCCGCATCGGATTCGGCCTGGTGGCCCTGGTGGCGGTGGTTGCCCTGCTGACGACCATCGCGCTGTGGAACAAGGTCAGCGGCATGAAGGAGCAGCTGGTGCGCCAGAGCGCCGAAGCCACCACGCAATCGATGGAGGCGCGCACGCTGGCGCGCCAGGCGAGCGACACGGTGCGTGACGCTGCGGCTCGCGTGGCGCTGATCGAAACCCGCGTGGCCGAAGTCGCGCTGCAGCGCTCCCAGCTCGAAGAGCTGATGCAGAGCCTCTCGCGCTCGCGGGACGAAAACCTCGTGGTCGACATCGAGTCGGCCGTGCGCCTCGCGCTGCAGCAAGCCCAGGTGACCGGCAGCATGGAGCCATTGCTCGCAGCGCTCAAGGCCGGCGACCTCCGCATCGCGCGCGCGGCACAGCCGCGGCTCGCGCCCCTGCAGCGGGCCATGCAGCGCGACGCCGACCGCCTGCGCAGCAGCGCCAGCGTCGACAGCGCCGAAGCGCTGCAGAAACTCGACGAGCTGATGCGCAGCGTGGACGACCTGCCCACGCTCAATGCGGTGGCGGTGCGCGGCACGGGCGTCAATGCCTGGCAGACCGAGCCGATTCCGGCCGATGCGCCCTGGTGGCACCGCGTGCTGCTCACGGTGCGCGGCGAAGCCCGGTCGCTGGTCCGGGTCGGGCGCATCCAGAGCCCCGAGGCGATCCTGCTGGCGCCCGAGCAAACCTACTTCCTGCGCGAGAACCTCAAGCTCAAGCTGCTCAATGCACGCCTCTCGCTGCTGTCGCGACAGGTGGATGCCACGCGCAGCGAGCTGGCCCAGGTGGCTGCGTCGCTCAACCGCTATTTCGATCCTGCATCGCGCCGCACGCAGGCTGCCGCAACCCTGTTGCAGCAGCTCCAGGCGCAGGTGAAGACCACCGAGTCGGCACGCATCGACGACACGCTCGCGGCCTTGGCCACTGCGGCCGCAGGGCGCTGACCCGGTCATGCGCGCTGCACTCTGGCTCCTCGCGCTGTTCGCCGTCGCTGCGGCGGTGGCGCTGTTCGCCGGCAACAACCAGGGCACGATCACCGTGTTCTGGCCGCCCTGGCGGGTCGATCTGTCGCTCAACCTCGTGCTCGTGATCCTGCTGGCGACCTTCGTGTTGCTGCACGTCGCGCTGCGCGCGTTGGCTGCGCTGTTCTCGCTGCCGACGCAGGCCCGCCAATGGCGCCTTCAACAGAAGGAGCGCACCCTGCACGCCGCCTTGCTCGATGCGATGGTGCAGCTGATTGCGGGCCGTTTCTCCCGTGCACGCAAGGCCGCGCAAGCCGCGCTGACGCAGGAAAAAACACTGGCCGCGCTCGGCGCGAGCCTGCCGCAGGCGCAACAGGTGCGCGTGCTGTCGCATCTGCTCGCAGCCGAGAGCGCGCAGGCCTTGCAGGACAAGCCGGCACGCGATGCCCATCTGCAGCAGGCCCTCAACGAAAGCGTCGACCGCACGGTGCTCGCCAGCCCCGAGACGCGCGAAGGCGTGCAGCTGCGCGCCGCACGCTGGGCGCTCGAAGACCGGGATGCCGCCGCTGCACTCGCGCGGCTCGAAGAACTGCCGCAGGGTGCGCAGCGCCGTACGCTGGCCTTGCGCCTGCGACTCAAGGCGGCTCGCCAGGACCGGCGCACCCTCGAAGCCCTCGAAACCGCCCGCTTGCTGGCGAAGCACCGCGCTTTCTCGGATGCGGCTGCGCAGAGCATCGTGCGCGGCCTGGCCACCGAACTGCTGTCGGGTGCACACGACCCGGCGCAGCTGATGCGTGCCTGGTCCGAGCTCGACGCCAACGAGCGTGAAATGCCCGAAGTGGCGATCCACGCAGCCCAACGCATGGTGGTGTTGCACGGCGACCTGTCGCTGGCGCGCGGCTGGCTGCTGCCGGCCTGGGAGCGCATGGTGGCCAACCCGCGCGGCCTGGGCGACGCATTGCGCGTCAAGCTGGCACGCGCGCTCGAAGCGGGGCTCGATTCGGTGGATGCCGACTGGCTGGCCCGCATCGAAAGCGCGCAGCGCAACAATCCGCGCGACCCGAACCTGCAATACCTCGCAGGCATGGCCTGCATGAAGCGCCAGCTCTGGGGCAAGGCCCAGCAACTGCTCACCCAGGCCGGGCTCGGCCTGCAGGACACCGACCTGTACCGCCGCGCCTGGCTTGCGCTGGCCGAGCTGGCCGAGGCGCGAGACGATGCAGAACAGGCCGCCGCTGCGTGGAAGCGCGCGGCGCAGACCCAGAATACCTGAGCACCGCGGATCGGTGCGGTGCCTCTTGATCCGGGGGCACGCGTCGGCGGCGATTGCAGCGCATCCGGGCGACGTGAATCTTCGTTCCGCCAATCGCCGAGAGGCATAAAAAAACGGCGCCAAGGCGCCGTTTTTCATTTGCGAGCCAGCTTCGTGCTCAGTACGTGCTTGGCTGCTGCTGCGTATCGGCCGCCGGCTTCTCGAACGGCAGCGACATCGAGCCGAGGTCGCGTCGGGTTTCGACCAGCACCAGCGGACCTTCGTCGAGCACGATCGCCGGCGGGCGTTCGCGCGGCACATGCACCGGCTTCGGCTCGGCGGCGATGGCAGCACGCGCTTGCGCAATGCGCTCGGCATCCGAGTTAACCCACTGCAGGCCCGAGCTTTCGGCGATCTGCGCGAGTTCGTTCAGCGGCAGCTCGAAGGGCTGCACCTTGGGCAGCGCGCGGCCATTGCCGGTGGGCGCTGCCTTGGCGCTTTCGACCACGATGGGCGCTGCTGCCGGCAACGGGGCCGCGGCGGGGCGCTCGAAGCGGGGTTGCTGTTGCTGCGGTGCGGGTTCGCGCGCTTCGGGAGCTGCGGCGACCTGGCGCTCGGCAACGGCTTCCGACGCCAGCGGCAGTTGCTGCTGGCGGGTGACCGGGGCTTCGTACGATGCGCCGGCCGCTTCCGCTGCTGCAGCCGTTGCGCCTTCGGCGGCCGGTGCGCCAGCTTCGCTTTCGTCACGCGGGCCACGTTCGCGGCGGTCGCGGCCGTAGCGGTCACGCGAACGACCGCGGCGCTCTTCGCCCTCGCGACGCGGTGCCTGCTCGCTGTTGGCCGCTTCGCTGCCGCCTTGCTCGAAGTCGGCTGCTGCCACCTCGGCAACGCGTGCTTCGCCTTCGGCGCCGGCGGGCGGTGCATCGTTGCGGCGCTCGCGATGGCCGTCGTTGCGGTCGCCACGCGGTGCGCGCTGTTCGTCGCGGCCATTGCGGGGTGCGCGCTCGCCTTGGGCAGTGCCTTCGCCAGCGGCTGCTTCGCCACGCGGCTGCGTGTCGCCGTTGCGTTCGCGTGCGGCGCTGCTGTCGCCGTTGCGTTCGCCGCGCTCATTGCGTTCACCACCGCGCTCGCCGCGTTCACGGCGTTCGCCGCGGGCACGCGGAGCGCGTTCCGCTGCGTTGCCTTCGTCGGCACCGGGCGCCAGTTGTTGAGCTTCGAGGTTGACGTTGCCGTCGAGTGCCTCGGCCGGTGCATTGCGGCCTTCGCCTTCGCGGCGCTCACCGCGACCACCGCGGCGTTGCTCGCCGTCGCGCGGGGCGCGTGCCTCGCGGGGTTCACGCTGCTCGCGCGGCTCGCGTTGTTCACGCGGCTGGCCGGCGGCATCGTTGCGCACTTCGCTGCTGCGGCCTTCACGACCTTCGCCGCGTCCTTCGCGGCGTTCGCCACCGCGGCCGCCACGGCGTTCGCCGTCGCGACCACCCGAGCGTCCACCGCTTTCGCCACGGCCCTCGCCACCGCGACCGCCACGGCGTTGTTCGCCGTCACGTGCGCCGCCGCGTGCTTCGCCATCGCGGCCGGGACGACCATCGCGGCGGGGCTTCGGCGCCTCGACCGGAATGGCGGACGGCGCGGGCGCCGGGGCAACTGCCGGCGTGCCGCCGAACAGGTTCTTGATCCAGGCGAAGAAGCCGGTTTGTGCCGGGACCGGTGCGCTCACGACGGGCGGAGCGACCGGTGCGGGGGCTGCGACAGGCGCGCGCACCGCTTCGGGCTTGGGCGGAACGACCGGCGCCGGCGCGTCGGGCAGCACGCCCTTGATGACCGGCGTCTGCTTGTTGGTCGGCTCCTGCGAGCGGCGCGTGACGGCCGTCGGGTCTTCGATCTCGTCAGCCATCTTGTAGCTGGCTTCGATGTGGTCGAGGCGCGGATCGTCGTGCTTCAGGCGTTCGAGCTTGTAGTTCGGCGTTTCGAGCGTCTTGTTGGGCACCATCAGCACGGTGACGCGCTGCTTGAGCTCGATCTTGGCGATTTCGGGGCGCTTTTCGTTCAGCAGGAACGACGCCACCTCGACCGGCACCTGGACGTGCACGGCGGCCGTGTTGTCCTTCAGGCACTCTTCCTGAATGATGCGCAGAATTTGCAGCGCGCTCGATTCGGTGTCGCGGATGTGGCCCGAACCGCCGCAGCGGGGGCAGGGGATCGACGAGCCTTCGCTGAGCGCCGGCTTCAGGCGCTGGCGGCTCATTTCCATCAGGCCGAACTTGCTGATCGAACCGAACTGCACGCGGGCGCGGTCCTGGCGCAGCGCGTCGCGCAGGCGGCTTTCGACTTCGCGGCGGTTCTTCGACTCGTCCATGTCGATGAAGTCGATGACGATCAGGCCGCCCAGGTCGCGCAGGCGCATCTGGCGGGCCACTTCGTCGGCGGCTTCGAGGTTGGTGCGGGTGGCGGTTTCTTCGATGTCGCCGCCCTTGATGGCACGGGCCGAGTTCACGTCGACCGAGACCAGTGCCTCGGTGTGGTCGATCACGATGGCGCCGCCCGAGGGCAGCTGCACGGTGCGGGCGTAGGCCGATTCGATCTGGTGCTCGATCTGGAAGCGACTGAACAGGGCCGCATCGTCGCGGTAGCGCTTCACGCGGGCGGCATGCTCGGGCATGACGTGCGCCATGAACTGCTGCGCCTGGTCGTAGATGTCGTCGGTGTCGATCAGGATGTCGCCGATGTCGTGATTGAAGTAATCACGGATGGCGCGGATGACGAGCGACGATTCCTGGTAGATCAGGAAGGCGCCCTTGCCGCCCTTGGCCGCGCCGTCGATGGCGCTCCAGAGCTTGAGCAGGTAGTTCAGGTCCCACTGGAGTTCGGGCGCCGAGCGGCCGATGCCGGCGGTGCGCGCGATGATGCTCATGCCCTTCGGGTACTCGAGCTGGTCCATCGCCTCTTTGAGTTCGGCGCGATCGTCGCCCTCGATGCGGCGCGAAACGCCACCGCCACGGGGGTTGTTGGGCATCAGCACGACATAGCGGCCGGCCAGCGAGATGAAGGTGGTGAGGGCTGCGCCCTTGTTGCCGCGTTCTTCCTTTTCGACCTGGACGGTCAGTTCCTGGCCTTCGCGGATCGCGTCCTGGATGCGGGCCTGGCTGGCCGACACGCCTTCGGCGAAGTACTGCTTGGAGATTTCCTTGAACGGCAGGAAGCCGTGGCGGTCTTCGCCGTAGTCGACGAAACAGGCTTCGAGGCTGGGCTCGACGCGGGTCACGACCGCCTTGTAGATGTTGCCCTTGCGCTGTTCGCGCCCTTCGATCTCGATTTCGTAGTCGAGGAGCTTTTGCCCGTCGACGATGGCCAGGCGCCGCTCTTCGGCTTGCGTGGCATTGATCAGCATCCGCTTCATGATGCGTTGTCCTTATATGTATCGTTCTACCGGCTCTTGACGAGCCAACGATGCACGGACGACGCCCGCGAAACCAGGGAATTGCCGCTTGGCCCCGGATGCTGTGACTGCCGCGCCAGGCGCGAGCAGGCCTCTCGAGCGTCAGCTCAAGAAGACAGCCGGGGTGGGGGCGCGTGGATGGGCGCGAGCCAGATTCGGTGTTGAGTAGCTATCTTTTTGATAGCCGGTTGCGCAAGGGTGGCGCGCGCTACGGACGATTCAATGCCTGAGGCCGCTGGCCGAAGCCAGGTTGGCCAGCGCAGGCACATTTGAATCAGCAGCATCAACACAAGGGACTCGCTTCGATCCGCCTGCAGCTTGGAAGCTGCAGGCTGGGTATTCCGTATCGGTGTTTCGTGGGTGTCGGCTTGACTTTGGTGCCTGGCCTGCCACTTTGCGCAATTGCGCGGGGTTTGCAGCTCGGCGCCAAAGCGGCATCGACCTCACAGCGCCATCGTCAGTGCTCTAAACTTCTGTCTAATCAAGCACTTACACGACCGCGCTGGTGAAAAACATTATAGGTGCGAAGCAAAGCCCCGCGGGGGCTCCAAATCCCGCAGATCGAAATGCGGGCGCGGAAACAGGTGCGCCGCATGCGGCCATCAAATTCATCACTGTCGACGCAGAGTCCGCGGGGCAGCGGCTCGACAATTTTCTTTTCCGCCATCTGAAAGGCGTGCCCAAGACGCACGTCTACCGGATCATTCGTTCGGGCGAGGTGCGCATCAACAAAGGGCGGGCGCAGGCCGAAACCCGGATCGAGGCCGGCGACGTGCTGCGGCTGCCGCCGGTGCGGATTTCGCCGCGCGCGGAAGAGGGCGCCACGCCACCCGCACCCGCGCGCGAATTCCCGGTGTTGCTCGAAGACGACGCGGTGCTGGCCATCGACAAGCCCGCCGGCGTGGCGGTGCATGGCGGCAGCGGCGTGAGCTTTGGCGTGATCGAGCAGTTGCGCACGGCGCGACCGGGCGCCAAATTCCTGGAACTGGTTCATCGGCTGGACCGGGAGACCTCCGGGATCCTGCTGGTCGCCAAGAAGCGCAGCGCGCTGGTGGCGCTGCAGGATCAATTCCGCGAGCGCGAGACCGGCAAGACCTACCTGGCGCTGGTCGAGGGCAACTGGCCCGCCAACAAGAAGGTGCTCGACGCGCCGCTCGCCAAGTATTTGCTGCCCGATGGTTCCGGCGCCGGCGAACGCCGCGTGCGCGTGGTTGCCAAGGACCATCCGGACGCGATGCGCGCCGTGACGCTCGTGCGCGTGCTCGCGCGGCTCACGCTGCCGGGCGACGCCACGCCGCTGTCATTGCTGGCAGTGACGATCAAGACCGGACGCACCCACCAGATCCGCGTGCACCTGGCTTCGGCCGGCCATGCGATCGCGGGCGACGACAAATATGGCGACTTCGAGCGCCAGCGCACCTTGCAGAAACTCGGCCTCAAGCGCATGTTTCTGCATGCGTGGCGATTGCAGTTCAACCACCCGGCGGGCGGCGAGCGCATTGCGCTGCAGGCCGACCTGCCGCCCGAGCTGCACGCGCTGATGCCACCACCCGCGCTCGAGGCGCTGGCCCAACATCTCACTCCCACGGCCCATGACTGATTCCTCCAGACCTCCCCGCTTCGACCTGATCGCCTTCGACTGGGACGGCACGCTCTACGACTCCACGCGCCTGATCGTGCGCTGTATCCAGGCGGCGGTGATCGATGTCGGCGGCGCCAAGCCCAGCGAGAACGACGCCGCATGGGTGATCGGCCTGGGGCTGGCCGAGGCGCTCGCGCGCGCGGCGCCCGATGTGCCGAAGGAGAAATACGCCGAACTCGGGGCGCGCTACCGCTACCACTACCTGCAGCACCAGGACGACCTCGTGCTGTTCGACGGCGTGCTGCAGATGCTCGATGCCCTGCGCGCGCGCGATCACAAGCTGGCTGTGGCCACCGGCAAGTCGCGCCGCGGATTGAACGAGGCGCTGAAGTCGGTCGCGCTGCGCGACCGTTTCGATGCCTCGCGCACGGCCGACGAAACCTTCGGCAAGCCGCACCCGCGCATGCTGCTGGAGCTGATGGAGGAACTCGACGTTCCCGCGGAGCGCACGCTGATGATCGGCGACACGACGCACGATCTGCAGTTGGCGATGAATGCCGGCTGCGCCTGCGTGGGCGTGAGCTACGGCGCGCACGAGCCCGCGAGCTTCGACGAGTTCAAGCCGCTGTTCGTCGCCCACTCGGTGGCCGCACTGGAAACGTGGCTCCTCGATAACGCCTGAAAATCTCGTCATGAGCGAAGAGAGCATCCCGCTGTGCAATGCCTCGGATCTGGTCGAAGGTGGCCTGGCCGTGCCTTTCGACGTGATCCACGGCGGCGAAACCTGCCGCGCCTTCGCGGTGCGTTTCGAGGGGCAGCCGCACGCCTATCTCAACCGGTGCAGCCATGTGGCCATGGAATTGGATTTCCAGCCCGACCGCTTCTTCGACGACACCGGCCAGTGGCTGCTGTGTGCCACCCACGGTGCGGTCTACAAGCCCGATACCGGCGAATGCGCAGGCGGCCCTTGCCGCGGCGGCCTCGTGAAGATCGCCCTGAGCGAACGCGACGGTGTGGTGCACTGGCATACTGACTGGAACCTCCAACCTCTCATCTTTTGACATGACCGACCCGAATCGCAGGGAACCTGAAGGTTTCGATCCGTTTGAGCCGGTAGCTCCTCTCACGCCTCAGCAAGACACCCCCAAGAACATGGCCCAAGACCCGACACAGCGCCCCGGCTGGGAGCGCGCAACGCTTGAAAAGCTCGCTTTCGCTGCGCTGAGCGAGCAGAAGGCCACCCGCCGCTGGAAGACCTTCGTGCGTCTTTCGTGGCTCGCTTTCTTCATCTTCCTGGCCTGGCTCGCGCTGTCGCGCGGTGCGCCAAGCACTGCCAAGACCACGGCCCATACGGCCGTCGTCGAGATCAAGGGCGAGATCGCCAACGGCGGCGACGCCAGCGCCGAGTTCGTCGTGGCCGCCATGAAGACGGCCTTCGAGGACGAGGGCGCGAAGGGCGTGGTGCTGCTGATCAACTCGCCGGGCGGCAGCCCGGTGCAGGCCGGCATCATCAACGACGAGATCAGGCGCCTGAAGGCCAAGTACAAGAAGCCGGTCTACGCGGTGGTCGAGGAGACCTGCGCTTCGGCGGCTTATTACATTGCTGCCGGTACCGACAAGATCTTCGTCGACAAGGCCAGCATTGTCGGCAGCATCGGCGTGCTGATGGACGGCTTCGGCTTCACTGGCGTGATGGACAAGGTCGGCGTCGAGCGCCGGCTGCTCACGGCCGGCGAGAACAAGGGCTTCCTCGATCCGTTCAGCCCGATGAGCGACGCGCAGCGCGCGCATGCCCAGACGATGCTGAACCAGATCCACACGCAGTTCATCAATGTGGTGAAGACCGGCCGCGGCGACCGCCTGAAGCTCGACACCCCCGGCCTTTTCAGCGGCCTGTTCTGGAGCGGCGAGCAGGCGGTCGAATACGGCCTGGCCGACCAGCTGGGCAATGTGGACTTCGTGGCGCGCGAAGTGATCAAGGCCGAAGAAGTCATCGACTACACCCGCCGCGACAACGTGGCCGAGAAGCTGGCCAAGAAATTCGGCGCCGCGATGGGCGAAGCCTCGGTGCGCTCGCTGCAGACCGTGACGCCCGCGCTGCGCTGAGACCCAAGGGGCCTCAGGCGGGGTCGCCGCCCGTGAAGCGGGCCGAGGCGGCCAGGGCTGCGGCGAAGAACACGACCGCATAGAGCGCGGCGGTCAGCGAGCTGGCCCGCGCCAGCAGGCCGATCACCGCAGGTCCGGCCATGAACCCCAGATAGGCCACGGCCGACACGGCGGCAATGCCGCTTGCGGGTCCGACGCCGGGCACGCGGGCCGATGCGCCAAACAGGATCGGCACCACATTCGCAAAACCGACGCCGACGCCCGCGAAGCCGATGAGGGCGAGCCAGGGCAGGTCGGTCAGCAGCACCAGCGTCATCGAGGCGGCCGCCATCAGGCCGCTGCCGCGCAGCAATGCCACCGGCGTGAAGCGGGCCCGCATGGCGTCGCCGCCGAAGCGCGCCGCCGCCATGGCCGCGGAGAAGGCTGCATAGGCGAGCGCAGCCTGCTTCTGCGGGCTGCCGAGCTCCTGCTGCATATAGAGCACGCTCCAGTCGTAGATCGCGCCTTCGGCGATCAGCCCCAGTGCGGCCAGCACGCCGAGTACCGCGAGCGGGCCGCGGGGCAGGCGAAAACCATGGTCGGCGCCGGCTGCGTTGCTTGTGGCGGCCGGCCGGGGCAGCATGCGCGTCGAAGACACGGCGACGACCAACACCATCAGCGCCGCCACCAGCAGCAGGTGCGCCTGTGCGCCGAGGCCTGCTGCAAGCACGGCACTGCCGCTCGCCGCGCCGGCCATGCCGCCCAGGCTGAACATGCCGTGCATGCCGCTCATCAGCGCCGTGCCGCTGTGCAGTTCGAGCTGCGCCGCTTCGGTGTTGATGGCAACGTCGAACACGCTGGTGACGAGGCCGAACGCTGCCAGCAGGCCCAGCAGTGCGGCATAGCCCGGCATGGCGATCAGGCCGGCCAGCAGCAGCGCATAGACGCAGCCGCACATCGCGGCCATCCGGCGCGCACCGTGGCGTCCGATCCAGCGGCCCGCGCTGGTCAGGCCGAACATCGCACCGGCGCCGGCAGCGAGCAGCGCCAACCCCAGCTGGGCTTCGTCGATGCCGTAGTGCGCCTTGACCGTCGGGACGTGCACGCCCCAGGTCGCAAAGATGAAGCCCGAAGAAAAGAACTGCGCGCGCGAGGCCCAGCGTGTGCCGGCGGCCACCACCATCGTCAGCGCCCGATCGCGAACACGGCGGGGAGGCGTTCGTCCGTTGCGGTCTGCGGCCTGGCGCGCCAGGCCTTCACCGTCTCGCTGCGCACATGGGACGTTGCAAGCGTCAGGCCGCGGGCGACGGCGAGGCGCGTGTTGTGCTGCAGCGTCTGCACCAGCGCCTGCAGCAGTACGGCATTGCGGTAGGGCGTTTCGATGAACAACTGGGTCTGGCCGGTCTTGAGTGCGAGCGTTTCGAGTTCGCGGATGCGGGCCTGGCGTTCGCCCGCGTCCTGCGGCAGGTAGCCGACGAAAGCGAAGTTCTGGCCGTTCAGGCCGCTCGCCGCCAGCGCCAGCAGCAGCGAGACCGGGCCGGTGAGCGGCACCACGGTGATGCCCAGGTCATGTGCGGCCCGTGCCACCGAGGAGCCGGGGTCGGCCACCGCCGGCATGCCGGCTTCGCTGAGCAGCCCGACGTCGTGGCCCTCGAGCGCCGCGGCCAGCAATGGCCTGGCGTCGAACTGGCCGGCGTGATCGCCTTTTTTGTGCACTTCGCGCGGCAGTTCCTGGATGTTCTGTGCCTGCAGCGGGGCGGCCAGCGGTGCAACGGCATCGATGCGCTTGAGGTAGGCGCGCGCGGATTTCGCGTTCTCGCAGATCCAGTGCGTGATGCCGGCGGCCACCTGCAGCGTGCCGAGCGGCAGGGCGTCTTGCAGCGGGGCCTGGACGTCGCAGCCGAAATCGAGCGGCGCGGGGACGAGGTAGAGCTTGCCGTGGGTCACAGGAGTTCGACCCCCGCGGCGCGCAGCATCTGGCAGGTGCGGATCAGCGGCAGGCCGACCAATGCCGTCGGGTCGTCGCTGTCGATGGCGCTCAGCAGCGCGATGCCGAGGCCTTCGCTCTTGGCACTGCCGGCGCAGTCGTATGGCTGCTCGGCCTGAAGGTAACGCTCGATGGCGGCATCGCTCAACTCGCGGAATACGACGCGAACGGGGGCCAAGTCGCGCTGAACGAAGCCCGTGGCATGGCAGACAACAGCCACGGCGGTCTGGAATATCAGCGTCTGGCCGCGCATGCGGCGCAGTTGGGCCGTGGCGCGAGCGTGGTCGCCGGGCTTGCCGAGCGCTTCTCCGGCCAGGTCGGCGACCTGGTCGGAGCCGATGACCACCGCTTCAGGGAAGCGGGCGGCGATGGCGTTGGCCTTTTCGAGCGCCAGGCGCTCGGCCAGGGCGTGCGGCGTCTCGCCGTCCAGTGCGGTTTCATCGACTTCCGGGGCATGCACATCGAAGGGCAGGTGCAGGCGGGAGAGCAGTTCGCGGCGATAGCGCGAGGTCGAGGCGAGGATCACGGGGCGTTGCATGGGGATGATTGTGCGTGAGCGGCGCAAATCCTTCTGGCGTGCACCATGCCGGTGAAGCGGCCGGCACGCTAGACTGGCGCGGATGAAGAGAGAATTTGCCCCCGAACGGCTCGACGTGGCCGGCTTTGCCGCCGCAGCCGCAACCCTGGATGCCGCCGACCCGGTCCCGAACTATGTGCGCCTTGTCGCTGAACTGGCAGACCCGGCGCCCGATGCCGTCGTCCGCTGGACGGCGACCGGCGAGGAGCGCGCAGGCGCCGACGGCCAGGCCACGCCCTGGCTGCACCTGGAAGCCGAAGCGACCRTACCGCTGACCTGCCAGCGTTGCCTGTCACCCGTCGAGACGCCGATGGTGGTGGACCGCTGGTTCCGTTTCGTGGCCGACGAGGCCACGGCGGAGGCCGAAGACGAGGAATCCGAGGAAGACCTGCTCGTTGTCAGCCGGGATTTCGACCTGCATGCCCTGATCGAGGACGAACTCCTGATGGAAATTCCCGTCATGCCTGTCCATGATGTCTGCCCCGTGCCGGTTCGCCTCTCGTCCAGCGACGAGGATTTCAACGCGGCCGAAGAGGCCAAGCCGAACCCGTTCGCGGTGCTCGGAGCGTTGCGTTCGCGCAAGCCGGAAGAGGGCAAGTAGCCCTTTCCCGCCAGCTGGGCTATAATCATGGGCTTCGCGCGCGCCGCCGTGAGCAGCAATGTAGACAAGGGCATTCCATGCATGCCGCTACATTGCCACCGCAAGAGAGCGCATCCAGTCACCCACCTAACAGTCCAGGAGCCATCATGGCCGTCCAGCAAAACAAGAAGTCGCCTTCCAAGCGCGGCATGCACCGTTCACACAACGCACTGGTCGTGCCCGGCATCGCCGTGGAGCCGACCACTGGCGAAACGCACTTGCGCCACCACATCAGCCCGAACGGTTTCTACCGTGGCCGTCAGGTGCTCAAGAACAAGTCTGAAGCCTGATCTCGCATCCCAAGGCCAAGGCCCGAAGCTACTTTTGCCGTAGCGTCGGGCCTTTGTTTTGATGGCTACGCCTTCTTCCCCCGAATCCACTGCTGCGCCTTCTGCAATCACGCTCGCCGTGGATTGCATGGGAGGCGACCATGGGCCGCGTGTCACGCTCGCGGCCTGCCGCGCGTTTCTCGAGCGGCACAGCGAAGCCTCGTTGCTGCTGGTCGGTGCGCCAGCCGCATTGGCGGGTTTCGCCGCACATCCGCGCGCCCGCATCGTCGCTGCCAGCGAAGTGGTGGGCATGGACGATCCCATCGAGATCGCGCTGCGCAAGAAGAAAGATTCTTCGATGCGCGTCGCGATCCAGCAGGTCAAGGATGGCGCCGCCCAGGCGGCCATTTCCGCCGGCAACACCGGTGCCCTGATGGCGATTGCGCGTTACCTGCTCAAGACGCTCGACGGCATCGATCGCCCCGCGATCGCGCCGCAGCTTCCCAATGCCAAGGGCGGTGCGACCACCGTGCTCGACCTGGGTGCCAACGTCGATTGCGATGCCGAGGATCTGCTTCAGTTTGCTGTACTGGGCTCGGCGCTTGTTTCGGCCTTGACCGGCAACGAGGCGCCTTCGGTCGGCCTGCTCAATATCGGCGAAGAGGCCATCAAGGGCAGCGAAACGATTAAAAAGGCAAGTCAACTGTTGCGTACGGCTGCCAATTCCAAGGATCTGAACTTCTACGGCAACGTAGAGGGCAACGACATTTTCAAGGGCACGACCGATATCGTTGTCTGCGACGGTTTCGTTGGCAATGTGGCGCTGAAGGCCAGCGAAGGCGTTGCGTCGATGATCGGCGAGTTCATTCGCGTCGAGTTTTCGCGAAGCATCTTCACGAAAATGGCGGCAATTGTTGCTTATCCGGTCCTAAAAGCGTTCAAAAGCCGCTTGGATCACCGTAGGTACAACGGCGCAGCGCTGTTGGGCCTTCGTGGCCTGGTTTTCAAGAGCCATGGCTCGGCTGACGAAGTGGCTTTCGGACATGCGCTGGATCGCGCTTATGATGCCGCTCGCAACAACCTGCTCGATCGCGTGCGGGCCCGCATCGCCCACGCCGCGCCTTTGCTCGCGCGGCAGGAACCGGCGGCGCCGGTCGACGCGACGGCCCTTCACGTTTGATGACCCCTTATTCACGTATCACCGGCACCGGCAGTTACCTGCCCCCACGCCGCGTGACCAATGACGATCTCGCCAAGGAACTGGCGTCGCGCGGCATCGAAACCTCCGATCAGTGGATCGTCGAGCGCACCGGCATCCACGCGCGTCACTTTGCCGCGCCGGAAGTCGGCAGCAGCGATCTCGCTCTCGAGGCTGCCAAGCATGCTTTGGAGGCGGCAGGCCGCAAGCCCGGCGATATCGACCTGATCATCGTCGCGACGTCGACGCCCGACATGGTGTTCCCGTCGTCGGCTGCCATTCTCCAGAACAAGCTCGGCATTGCCGGCTGCCCGGCCTTCGACGTCCAGGCGGTCTGCAGCGGCTTCATCTATGCGCTGACCGTGGCTGACGCCATGATCCGTACCGGCACCGCGCGATGCGCACTGGTGATCGGCTCCGAAGTCTTCTCCCGCATTCTCGATTTCAACGATCGCACCACCTGCGTGCTGTTCGGCGACGGCGCGGGTGCGGTGGTGCTCGAAGCCAGCGACGAGCCCGGTATTTTGGCGAGCGACCTGCATGCGGACGGCAAGCACGTCGGCATTCTTTGCGTCCCGGGCCATGTGTCCGGCGGCAATGTGCTGGGCAAGCCGTTGCTGCACATGGACGGTCAGGCTGTGTTCAAGCTGGCGGTCCGGGTGCTCGAAGAGGCGGCGCGCACCGCTTTGGCCAAGGCAGGCAAGACCGAAGCCGACATCGACTGGCTGATCCCGCATCAGGCCAACATCCGCATCATGGAAGGCACGGCCAAGAAGCTGAAGCTGCCGCGCGAAAAGCTGATCGTCACCGTCAACGAGCATGGCAACACTTCGGCCGCCTCGATTCCGCTGGCGCTCGACGAAGCGGTGCGCTCCGGCAAGGTGAAGAAAGGTGAAACCCTCATGCTCGAAGGCGTGGGCGGTGGTTTCACCTGGGGCGCCGTGCTATTGAATCTGTAGCGTGTTGCAGGCTCTCTTGCCGGGCCGCAATGCGACATGACGCATAGAACAATGAAATCCTTTGCTTTTGTTTTTCCGGGTCAGGGCTCGCAGGCGGTCGGCATGCTCGACGCCTGGGGCGACCATCCGGCCGTGGCCGAAACCCTGCGCGAAGCCTCTGAAGCGCTGGGCGAAGACGTCGGTGGGCTGATCAAGAACGGCCCCAAGGAAGCGCTGGCGCTCACCACCAACACTCAGCCCGTGATGCTGGTGGCGGGTGTCGCCGCCTGGCGCGCATGGTTGGCCGAAGGCGGTGCAACGCCTTCCGTCGTGGCCGGTCATTCGCTGGGCGAGTACTCGGCGTTGGTGGCATCCGGTGTGCTCACGCTGGCGCAAGCCGCGCCGCTGGTGCGCTTTCGTGCACAGGCGATGCAGCAGGCTGTGCCGGTCGGCGTCGGCGCCATGGCGGCCATTCTGGGCATGGAGTCCGGCAAGGTCGTGGCGGGCTGTGCGGAAGCCACCGCCACCTTTGGTGCGGGCAGCACCGAAATCGTCGAGGCCGTGAATTTCAACGACCCGATGCAGACCGTGATCGCCGGCAGCAAGGCGGCCGTCGACAAGGCCTGCGAGCTGCTCAAGGCCGGCGGTGCCAAGCGCGCGCTGCTGCTGCCTGTTTCTGCTCCGTTCCATTCGAGCCTGATGAAGCCCGCCGCTGAAGCGCTGCGCGAGAAGCTGGCCACGATCACGCTCGGCGTGCCGCAGATTCCGGTGTTGAACAACATCGACGTGGCCGTCGAAACCGATCCCGAGCACATCCGCGACGCCCTGGTGCGCCAGGCCGCCGGTCCGGTTCGCTGGGTCGAGAGCGTGCAGGCCTTGAAACTGCGCGGTGTAGCCGCCATCATCGAGTGCGGGCCGGGCAAGGTGCTGGCCGGCATGGTCAAGCGCATCGCCCCCGAGCTGGAAGCCGCGTCGGTGTACGACCCGGCGACGCTCGCGGACATCCGACAATCGCTCGCCGGCTGAACGGCGCAAGGCCCCGATACTTTTATGAGCATTCCCAAATTCGAAGGGCAAGTCGCCCTGGTCACCGGCGCATCACGCGGCATCGGCGCAGCGATTGCGCTCGAGCTGGCGCAGCGCGGCCTCAAGGTGGTCGGCACCGGTACGACCGAAGACAGCGCCGCAAAGATCACCTCGGCGCTCAGCGCCTTCGACGGCCGCGGCCGCGCACTCGATGTGAACGACGGCGCTGCCGTCGAAGCGCTGATCGATGAAATCGTGAAGGCCTTCGGCGCGATCCACGTGCTGGTCAACAACGCCGGCATCACGCGCGACACGCTCGCCATGCGCATGAAGGACGACGACTGGGATGCCGTGCTCGACACCAATCTCAAGGCCGTCTTCCGCCTGTCGCGTGCAGTGATCCGGCCCATGATGAAGCAGCGCTATGGCCGCGTCATCAGCATCACGAGCGTGGTTGGCGCCTCCGGCAATGCCGGCCAGGCCAACTATGCAGCTGCCAAGGCCGGTGTGGCGGGCATGACTCGCGCGCTGGCCCGCGAACTCGGCAGCCGCAACATCACGGTCAACTGCGTCGCGCCCGGTTTCATCGAAACCGACATGACGGCCAGCCTGCCGGAAGCCCAGCAACAGGCGCTGCTCCAGCAGATTCCGCTGGGCCACCTCGGCAAGCCGGCCGACATCGCGCACGCGGTGGCCTACCTCGCATCGCCCCAGGCGTCCTACGTGACGGGGCAGGAGCTGCACGTCAACGGCGGCATGCACATGTAGCCGCAAGGCGCAATCTTTTTCCCGTACCGGGTGCACGGCAAATGCCACAATGCGCCCGGCTAAAATCCACCGATTACCTACAACCCTCAGAGGGAACCAAATGAGCGATATCGAAGCACGTGTCAAGAAAATCATCGCCGAGCAACTCGGCGTGGAAGAGTCCCAAGTGACGAACGAAAAGGCTTTCGTGGCCGACCTCGGCGCTGACTCGCTCGACACGGTCGAACTCGTGATGGCACTCGAAGACGAGTTCGGCATCGAGATTCCCGATGAAGATGCCGAGAAGATCACGACGGTGCAGAACGCCGTCGACTACGCCACCAAGAATCAAAAGGCCTGATTGGCCAGCTGACACTGCGACTGCGGCCGGCGGCTTTTTCTCGAACCGCACGCGCCGACCAGCAACTGTTCAGCGCTTCCAGAAAGGTTTGCCGGCATGACCAAACGCCGCGTCGTCGTGACCGGACTCGGTTGCATCGCTCCTGTCGGAAACACCGCAGCCGAATCCTGGGCCAACCTGTTGGCCGGGAAGTCGGGTATTGCGAACATCACCGCGTTCGATGCAAGCGCCTTTGCCTGCAAGTTCGCCGGTGAGGTGAAGGGTTTCGACATCACCCAATACATCTCGGAGAAAGAAGCGCGCCACATGGACCGCTTCATTCATCTGGGGCTTGCCGCCGCCATCCAGGCGGTGCAGGACAGCGGACTGCCGACCGGCGAAGCGCTGTCCTATGAAGAAGCCGTGCGCATCGGCTGCAACATCGGCTCGGGCATCGGCGGACTGCCGATGATCGAACAGACGCATGGCGAATACGCGAGTCGCGGCCCGCGCCGCATTTCGCCGTTCTTCGTGCCGGCGTCGATCATCAACATGATCTCGGGCCATGTGTCGATCAAGTACGGCTTCAAGGGCCCGAACATCGCCGTCGTGACCGCCTGCACCACCGGCCTTCATGCCATCGGCACGTCGGCACGCATGATCGAGTACGGCGATGCCGATGTGATGATCGCGGGCGGTGCTGAATCGACCATTTCTCCGCTCGGCATCGGTGGCTTCACCGCGCCCCGCGCATTGAGCACCCGCAACGACGATCCCGCAACGGCCTCGCGTCCGTGGGACAAGGATCGCGACGGCTTCGTGCTGGGCGAGGGCGCCGGCGTGCTGGTGCTCGAAGAGTACGAGCACGCCAAGGCGCGCGGCGCCAAGATCTATGCGGAAGTGGCGGGCTTCGGCCTCACGGGTGACGCGTATCACATGACGGCGCCCGACGTCGACGGCCCCCGCCGCTCGATGGCCATGGCGCTGGCCAATGCCGGTGTCAATGCCGACCAGGTCCAGTACCTGAACGCGCACGGCACCTCGACGCAGATCGGCGACGTCAACGAGACCAACGCGGTCAAGCTCGCCTTCGGCGATCACGCGAAGAAGCTCGTCGTGAATTCGACCAAATCCATGACCGGCCACCTGCTGGGCGGCGCGGGCGGCATCGAATCGGTGTTCACGGTGCTCGCACTGCACGAGCAGAAGAGCCCGCCGACCATCAACATCTTCAACCAGGATCCGGAGTGCGATCTCGACTACTGCGCCAACGAGGCGCGCGATCTCAAGATCGATGTCGCGGTCAAGAACAACTTCGGCTTCGGCGGCACCAACGGCACGCTGGTGTTCAAGCGCGCTTGAGCATTGCTCTCTCATGCACAGCGCGCCGTCGGTGACCTATCCGGTGGGGCGCTCACGTGGCGCAACCCGGATTCTTGTTGTTCTGTGGGCCCTGGGCGCCTGCTGCGCGGGCGCGTCCTGCTATCTGTTCGATAGCGCCGGATGGCGCCAGCTGCTGCTGGTTCTCAGTGTCGTTTTTTCGGGCGTTGCCGCGGGTTTCGGCTTGCGGCGCGATGGCGCGGCCGTTCTGCACTTCGACGGCCTTTGCTGGTCCCTCACAGGGGCCGATCCAAGCCGTGGCGTCCGTGCGGCCCGAGTCACTGTGGCGCTCGACTTCCAATCGCTGATGCTGGTCAGGCTCGCCGAGCCGGGTCGCCCCCAGCGCTGGATCTGGCTCGAGCAGCAGACCCTGCCGGAGCGCTGGCGCGATCTGCGCCGGGCGGTCTATTCGCGCGCACCGTCGGCAGAGCCCGCTGGCGAACCCTGGCGCGCGACGGCACCCGCCGACGCGCCCTGAATCCCCGCTGATGACAACTTCTCCCCCGCCTGTGCCACCGGACTCCGGCCTGACCGACGCGCCGGCCGAGGCGCCGCGGCCGGGCGAGGTCGATTTCCAGCTGGTCCAGCGCACGGTCGCGGGCGACCAGAAGGCTTTCGAGCTGCTGGTCATCAAATACCAGCGCCGCATCGAGCGACTGATCGGCCGCATGGTGCGCGATGTCGACCTGATCGAGGACATTGCCCAGGAAACCTTCATCCGGGCCTATCGCGCGCTGCACCAGTTTCGCGGCGAGGCCCAGTTCTACACCTGGCTCTACCGGATTGCGGTCAACACCGCCAAGAAGGCGCTGGTGGACATGAAGCGCGATCCGACCATCTCCGAAAGCGCCCTGCGGCCGTCTTCTGACGAGGACGATGAAACTTACCGCCCAGGAAACGAACCAATCAGCGACGAAACCCCCGAATCGGTCATGGCGGCGAATGAAATCGCCAGCGCCGTCGAGGCAGCCATGGAAGCGCTCCCTGCCGAGTTGCGCCAGGCTGTCACGCTGCGCGAGATCGAGGGGATGAGTTACGAAGAGATTGCCGAGGTCATGGATTGCCCTATCGGCACGGTGCGCTCGCGTATCTTCCGGGCGCGCGAGGCCATTTCGGCCAGGGTCAAACCGCTGCTGGACAACCAGTCTGGCAAGCGTTGGTAAGTAAGCAGGTGAATGAAATGAATCAGACGATGACAGTTCGAGAACAGGTGTCCGCACTTGCGGATGGTCATTTGCAGGGCGAGGCGTTCGCGCGGGCGATCGACGCGGTCTGCGCCGAGGACGATTCGCGCGCGGCCTGGCATGCCTACCACGTGGTGGGCGACGTCCTGCGTTCGGGCGCCCATGCGCCGTGCAGCGACAGTTCGACGTTTCTGGCGCGCTTCCAGCAGCGGCTTGCCGMGGAGCCTGTGGTGGCAATGCCGGCCCTGACACCGGTCGCCGCGCCGGTTGCCCTTCAGGTCCAGCGCAAGGCCGACGCAGCCAACGAGCCGGTCTTCCGTTGGAAACTGGTGGCCGGCGCCGCGTCGATGGTCGCCGTGGCGGCCATCAGCTGGACCCTGATCGGCAGCGGCACGTCCAGTTCGCAGGCGGGGGCGCAGATCGCGGCGCAGCAGCAGCCCGCAGCGAATTCGGTCCTGGCGGCAGCTGCCGTCAACAGCCCGCCGCCGGCCGGGGCCACCCTGACGCCGACCCGCGTGACGGTCGGCAACGGCAATCCGCAAATCATGCTGCGCGACCCGCGGCTCGATCAACTGCTCGAAGCGCACCAGCAGGCTGGCGGCGCGTCGCAAATGCCTTCCAGTTTCCTGCGCAACGCCACCTTCGAGGGACCCACGCGCTGATCGCGCGTCCGTAGCCGCTCGCAATGACCGTTCAGATGCCGATCTCCGCACGCGCGTTCGTGCTTGTGTTTGCAGCCTTCTGCTTCGTGCAGGTTGCCACCGCACAAAACCGGTCGGGCCCGGCGAACACCCGAAGCGCGGCTTCGGCGCAGACGGACGAGCCGCCGGCAATGAGCGCGGCCGATTGGCTGCAGCGCATGCACGCGGGCGCGCGGCAGCGCAACTACGTCGGCACTTTCGTGGTGTCGGCACCGGGCGGCGACCTGTCGAGCGCGCGCATCTGGCATGTGCGCGACGGCGACCATCAGATCGAGCGCATCGAGGCCCTGTCCGGGCCGCAGCGCTCGACCTTCCGGCGCAATCGCAACGTCATGACCTTCTTGCCCGAGGCGAAGGTCGTCAAGGTCGAGAAGCGCGAGAACCTCGATCTCTTTCCCAATCTTCCGGACAAGACCGATTCGTCGATCGGCGACTTCTACGACGTGCGTGCGATCGGCAAGGATCGCGTGGCCGGTTTCGATGCCGACGTGGTGCAGCTGGTGCCACACGACGGCCTGCGCTTCGGCTATCGCATCTGGAGCGAGCGGCGCACCGGCCTGGTGGTGAAGCTGCAGACCGTCGATAGCGAGTCGCGCGTGGTGGAGCAGTCGGCGTTTTCCGAGCTGCAGCTCGATGCGCCGGTGAAGGCGCAGGCCCTGGCGCAGATGATGGCCAACACCTCGGGCTATCGCATCGAGAAGCTCGAACTCGAGCGAACCACGGCGCTGGACGAAGGCTGGACGCTCAGCGCGCCCGTGGCCGGCTTCAAGCCCCGAAGCTTCTTTCGCCGCCCGACTGCGAGCAGCGAGAAGTCGAAGCAGGACGCCACGACGGTCCAGTGGACCTTCTCCGATGGCCTCGCGTCCGTGTCGCTTTTCATTGAACGCTACGATGCCGCGCGTGCGCCGCGAGACGGCGTGCTGACCATCGGCGCCACCAATGCCATTCGCCGTCGGTTGCCCGAACCGGCGAGCGACTGGTGGCTGACCGCGGTCGGAGAGGTGCCGCAGCAGACGCTCAACGCATTCGCCCAGAGCCTTGCACGCACACGCTGACTGGCCGTCGAGGCGCAGGTTGCGCTGAACCAAGCACGCAACGCCGACTCATAGCCCTTGTTGTTTTAGCCGCTCTGTTCTTTTGAAAGAAAACCGATGATGTTCAAAGTCGAGGGACACAAGCTTCGTTCCGGTGTGCTGGCTTTCGCGCTGGCACTGACCGCCGGGGCCACTTTCCTGCCTGTCGAGCCCGTCCATGCGCAGACGCGCACGCTGCCCGATTTCACCGACCTGGTCGATCAGGTCGGCCCCTCCGTCGTCAACATCCGTACGGTCGAGAAGGTCGCGCAGCGCGGCGGCAGCGGCGAGATGGACGAGGAGATGCAGGAGTTCTTCCGCCGCTTCTTCGGCCAGCCGGCCCCGGGCGTGCCGCGCCAGGGGCCGCGTCCCAACCGTCCACAGCAGCCGCAGGAGGAAGAACGAGAGCGTCCGCGCGGCGTCGGCTCCGGCTTCATCCTGACCGCCGACGGCTACGTCATGACCAATGCGCACGTGGTGGAAGATGCCTCCGAGGTGCTGGTCACGCTGACCGACAAGCGCGAGTTCAAGGCCAAGATCATCGGAGCCGACAAGCGCACCGACGTCGCGGTCGTCAAGATCGAGGCCACCGGCCTGCCTGCGGTGAAAGTGGGCGACATCTCCAAGCTGCGTGTCGGCGAATGGGTGATGGCCATCGGCTCGCCCTTCGGCCTCGAGAACACCGTCACGGCCGGCATCGTGAGCGCCAAGCAGCGCGACACCGGCGAATACCTGCCATTCATCCAGACCGACGTGGCCATCAACCCCGGCAACTCGGGCGGCCCGCTGATCAACATGCGGGGCGAAGTGGTGGGCATCAACAGCCAGATCTACTCGCGATCGGGCGGCTTCATGGGCATCTCGTTTTCGATTCCGATCGACGAGGCAATCCGTGTGAGCGAACAGCTGCGCACCTCGGGGCGTGTGTCCCGCGGCCGCATCGGCGTGCAGATCGACCAGGTCACGAAGGACGTGGCCGAAGCGATCGGACTCGGCAAGGCGCAGGGCGCGCTGGTGCGCGGTGTCGAGGCCGGATCGCCGGGCGAAAAGGCCGGCGTGGAGCCGGGCGACGTCATCACCAAGTTCGACGGCAAGGCCATCGAGAAGCCGAGCGACCTGCCGCGCCTCGTGGGCAACACCAAGCCCGGCACCAAGAGCACGCTCACGGTGTTCCGTCGCGGCAGCTCGCGCGATCTGAGCGTGACCATCGCCGAGATCGAACCCGACAAGCCCGCCAAGCGCGCGACCGATCGTGACGAGCCGGCGCCGAAGCCGTCGGCTTCCGCCGCCGCCAAGTCGCTCGGTCTTGCTGTCAGCGACCTCAACGATGCGCAGAAGAAGGAGCTCAAGCTCAAGGGCGGCGTAAAGGTCGACACCTCCAGCGATGCGGCTCAGCGCGCAGGCCTGCGCGAAGGGGACATCATCCTGGCCGTGGGCAATGTCGAAGTGGCCAACACCCGGGAATTCGAGTCGGCGATCGGCAAGGCCGACAAGAGCAAGGCGCTGAGCGTGCTGTTCCGTCGCGGCGATTGGGCGCAATACGCCCTGATCCGTCCCGCACGCTGATCTGGCCTTGCCGTCAAGTGGCCCCACCCGGCAGTCGGGTTTGGGGCCGTTTTTTTGAGGTGTTTACGACGTTCGGGGGACGGCCGCTAAAAAAATCCGGGGCCGTGAAAACGATGAAACTTGTCAGTGGTTACTAACTTTTTAACGAGCTAAGGACGGTTTTCGGTAGAATAGGACACTCTCGGCGGCCGGTCAGCGCATAAGGAGTGCAATGACCTTCACGATGCGAGATGTCAGACAGCAGTCCACCGGTGCTCCACAGATCGCCCACAAGTTGTTCATTGACTGCTCCACCGATCCTGTTGATAACCTGTTTATATCTTTGATGTTGTGGACCCGCAACGAGCCCTTTGGACCCTGTTCCCGGATGTACGTGCTTCCCTTTTTGCCTACAATGAAGTTCCAACTACTGCAGTTGCCATTGCTTGTTGGTTCAGGGCGCGTCTCCAGAAGACGCGCCCTTTTTTCTTGCCTGTCGCCTTCTGCGCGCGAGCCAATTCAAGTACTTAAGCGTTCCCGTTGATGAATCACATCAGAAATTTTTCGATCATTGCGCACATCGATCACGGCAAGTCGACGCTCGCAGACCGTTTGATCCAGCGTTGCGGCGGCCTCGCAGAACGCGAGATGGAAGCGCAGGTGCTCGACTCGATGGACATCGAAAAAGAGCGTGGGATAACCATCAAGGCGCAGACCGCCGCGCTGCACTACAAGGCACTCGATGGACAGGTCTACAACCTCAATCTGATCGACACGCCGGGCCACGTCGACTTCTCCTATGAAGTGAGTCGCTCGCTGTCGGCGTGCGAAGGTGCGCTGCTCGTCGTCGATGCATCACAGGGCGTCGAAGCGCAGACGGTGGCCAACTGCTACACCGCACTCGACCTCGGCGTCGAAGTGGTGCCGGTGCTCAACAAGATGGATCTGCCGAACGCGGATCCCGACAACGCACGCACAGAAATCGAAGACGTGATCGGCATCGACGCGACCGACGCGATTCCGTGTTCCGCCAAGACGGGCATGGGCATCGACGAGATCCTCGAGGCCGTCGTTCACAAGATGCCTGCGCCGCGCGGCAATCCCGACGGCCCGCTGCGCGCGATGATCGTCGACAGCTGGTTCGACGCCTACGTCGGCGTCGTCATGCTGGTGCGCGTGGTGGATGGCCGGCTGGTGAAGGGCGAGCGTATCAAGATGATGGCGTCCGGCGCCATGTACAACGCCGACAACGTCGGTGTCTTCACGCCGGCCAACGAGCCGCGCGCTTCGCTCGAGGCGGGCGAGGTGGGCTACATCATCGCGGGCATCAAGGAACTGCAGGCCGCCAAGGTTGGCGACACCGTGACGCTGATCAAGCCGGGCACGGGCGGCGCGGCCGCCACCGCCACCGAGGCGCTGCCGGGCTTCAAGGAAATCCAGCCGCAGGTGTTTGCCGGCCTGTACCCGACCGAAGCCAGCGAGTACGACTCGCTGCGCGATGCGCTGGAAAAGCTCAAGCTCAACGACTCGTCGCTGCGCTACGAACCCGAAGTGAGCCAGGCGCTCGGCTTCGGCTTCCGCTGCGGCTTCCTCGGCCTGCTGCACATGGAGATCGTGCAGGAGCGCCTGGAGCGCGAGTTCGACCAGGACCTGATCACGACCGCGCCGAGCGTGGTCTACCAGGTGGTGCGCAACGACGGCGAAGTGATCATGGTCGAGAACCCGTCCAAGATGCCCGACGTCGGCAAGATGAGCGAGATTCGCGAGCCGATCGTTACCGTGCATCTCTACATGCCGCAGGAGTACGTCGGCGCCGTCATGACGCTGGCCAACCAGAAGCGCGGCGTGCAGATGAACATGGCCTACCACGGCCGCCAGGTCATGCTGACCTACGAGATGCCGCTGGGCGAGATCGTGCTCGATTTCTTCGACAAGCTGAAGTCGGTCAGCCGGGGCTATGCCTCCATGGACTACGAGTTCAAGGAGTACCGCGCTTCGGACGTGGTCAAGGTCGACATCCTGCTCAACGGCGAGAAGGTCGATGCGCTGTCCATCATCGTGCACCGCAGCCAGTCGCAGTACCGCGGCCGGGCGGTGGTGTCGAAGATGCGCGAGATCATTTCGCGCCAGATGTTCGACGTTGCGATCCAGGCCGCCATCGGGGTCAACATCATTGCGCGTGAGACAATCAAGGCCCTCCGCAAGAACGTGCTGGCCAAGTGCTACGGCGGCGACATCACCCGCAAGAAGAAGCTGCTCGAGAAGCAGAAGGCGGGCAAGAAAAGAATGAAGCAGATCGGCTCCGTCGAGGTCCCGCAAGAGGCCTTCCTCGCGATTCTGCAAGTCGAAGACTGATCAAAAAATGGCATTCATCACTTCCCTGGTCCTTGCGGCGTTTGCCGGCTATGTCGGTGCCTGGTACTTCGGCACGATCGAGGGCAACTTCGCATTGCTGCTGTTCCTGGCCACGGTCGTCACCGGCCTGTACTGGCTGGCCGAGCGGTTCTACTTCCTGCCGCGGCGCGAGGCAGCTGCCGCCAAGCTCGAAACCTCGCTGGCCGAGCGCAACGCGCGACTGGCCGGTCAGGGCATCACGCAGGTCGACACGGCCGACGCCAAGGCGAGCGACCGGCTGCTGATGCAGCCCTGGTGGCTGGACTGGACGGCCGGCCTGTTCCCGGTGATCCTGGTGGTGTTCCTGCTGCGCTCGTTCCTCTACGAGCCCTTCAAGATTCCGTCGGGCTCGATGATGCCCACGCTGCTAACCGGCGACCTGATCCTGGTCAACAAGTTCACCTACGGCCTGCGCCTGCCGGTCATCAACACCAAGATCACCGACGGCACGCCGCTCGCGCGCGGCGACGTGGTGGTGTTCCGCTACCCGCCCAAGCCCAGCATGGACTACATCAAGCGCGTGGTCGGCATCCCGGGCGATGAAGTGGCTTACCTGAACAAGAAGCTTACGATCAACGGCCAGCCGGTGTCCAAGGACGCGGCGCCCGATTACCTCGACGGCGAATCGATGCGCCTGCTCAAGCAGTTCGACGAGAATCTCGCCGGCAAGCAGCACAAGATCCTCAACGACGACGGTGCACCCGCTTTCGTGCCGGGTGCCAGCGACTTTCCGTTTCGCGAGAACTGCCGCTACTCTGTCGAAGGCGTGGTGTGCAAGGTGCCCGCTGGCAACTATTTCATGATGGGCGACAACCGCGATAATTCGGCGGACTCTCGCTTCTGGGGCTTCGTGCCGGACAAGAATATCGTGGGCAGGGCATTCTTCGTCTGGATGAACTTCGGCGATTTTGGTCGTATCGGTCCATTTCAATAAGCAGTCAGCACTGTTCGAGGGGTAAGAGGACATGAGAGCAAATAATCGGTCGGTCCGCAGCAGTGCCGCGCGCCAGCGCGGCATCTCGTTCATCGGCCTGCTGTTCGTCGCAGTCGTGGTGGGGGGGCTGGGCGTGGTCATCGCGCAGGTCATCCCGACGCTGATCGAATACCAGGCCATCGACAAAGCCGCCAACAAGGCCAAGGAAGGCGCGACCGTGCCTGAAGTGCGCGCCATCTTCGATCGCGCCCAGGCCATCGACGATTTCAAGTCGGTCAGCGGCAGGGACCTCGAGGTCCGGAAGGTCGGCGAGAAGGTCGTCGTGTCGTATTCCTACGAGCGCGAGATTCCCTTGTTCGGGCCGGCCTACCTGACGCTCAAGTACAAGGGCGAGACCCGCTGAACGCGGCGCTCAAGAAGGTGGACGGCAGCCTCGTCGCGCTGCAGGCGCGCCTCAAGCATTCGTTCTCCGACACCCGGCTGCTCCAGCTTGCGCTCACCCACCGCAGTTTCTCGGCCGACCACAACGAACGCCTCGAGTTTCTCGGCGATTCGGTGCTGAACCTTGCGGTATCGCACCTGCTGTACACCCGTCTCTCGGCCCTGCCTGAAGGCGATCTGTCGCGCGTGCGGGCCAACCTGGTCAAGCAGGACACCCTGCATCGTCTGGCGCTGGAATTGCAGCTGTCACCGTTGCTGCGGCTTGGCGAAGGCGAGGCGCGGTCGGGCGGGCCCAGCCGGCCTTCGATCCTGGCCGATGCGCTCGAAGCGCTGATCGGCGCGGTCTATCTCGACGCGGGCTTCACGGCTGCCGAGGCGCTGGTGCGCCGGCTCTACGAATCGGTCGAGATCAACCCGCGCATGGAAGCGGCGGCCAAGGACCCGAAGACTGAATTGCAGGAATGGCTGCAGGGCCACAAAATGAAGCTGCCCGTGTACCGCGTGGCGGCAACGCTGGGTGCAGCGCACAAACAGACTTTCGATGTCGAGTGCGAGGTGCCCGAGTTGGGCCTTCGCGAACGCGGCATCGGCGGCTCGCGCCGCGCCGGCGAGCAGGCTGCCGCGGCTGCCATGTTGATCCGGCTCAAGGCACGCGGCGCCGCGTGAAATCACAATGAACGATGCTATCAATCCCGTAGCGGAACCCGAAGACGCAGCAGGCGATACGGGCCCAAGCGGACCCCAACACTGCGGCCTCATCGCCATCGTCGGCAAGCCCAACGTCGGCAAGTCGACACTGCTCAACGCGCTGGTCGGCCAGAAGATCAGCATCACCTCGCGCAAGGCGCAGACCACGCGGCACCGCATCACCGGCATGCGCACGCTGGGTGCGACGCAGTTCGTGTTCGTCGATACGCCGGGCTTCCAGACCCTGCACGCCAACGCGCTGAACAAGTCGCTCAACAAGACCGTGCAGGGCGCGGTCGGTGACGTGGACCTGATCCTGTTCGTGGTCGAGGCCGGCAGCTTCACGCCAGCCGACGAGCGGGTGCTCAAGCTGCTGGGCAAGGGCATTCCGACCGTGCTGCTCGCCAACAAGCTCGACAACGTGCACCGCCGCGGCGACATCGCGCCCTGGTTGCAGACCATGCAGCAGAAGCACGCCTTCGCCGAGTTCGTGCCGATGTCGGCCAAGAATTCCAAGGATGTCGAACGCCTGTTCGGCATCTGCGAGAAATACCTGCCCGAACAGCCCTGGTTCTATGCCGAGGACGAGCTGACCGACCGCAGCGAGAAATTCCTGGCCGGCGAACTGGTGCGCGAGAAGCTGTTCCGCCTCACTGGCGACGAGTTGCCCTACACCTCGACCGTGATCATCGACAAGTTCGAGGAAGAGCCGCCGCAGAAGAAGGGCCAGAAGCGCCTGCTGCGCATTGCCGCCACCATCGTGGTCGAGCGCGACGGCCACAAGGCCATGGTGATCGGCGACAAGGGCGAGCGCATCAAGCGCATCGGCATGGAAACGCGCGTCGAACTCGAGAAGCTGGCCGACGCCAAGGTATTCCTCGAACTGTGGGTCAAGGTGCGCTCGGGCTGGGCCGACGACGAAGCACGCGTGCGCTCCTTCGGCTACGAATGAAGTGGCCGCTGCCCACCGCGTTTCGCACGAACCGGCGTACGTGCTMCATCGCTATGACTGGAGCGAGTCGAGCCTGATCCTCGAGGTCTTCACCCGCCACCACGGGCGCATCGCGCTGGTGGCCAAGGGGGCGAAGCGGCCGAGTTCCAACTTCCGGCCCGTGCTGCTGCCGCTGCAGCCGCTGCAGCTCAACTATGGCGGCGACGCCGAGATCCGCACGCTGAAGGGCGCCGAGTGGATGGGCGGCCACGTGATGCCGACCGGCGAGGCCCTGCTCTCGGGCTACTACGTCAACGAATTGCTGTTGCGCCTGCTGGCGCGGGACGACGCCCACGAGGCCCTGTTCGACGCCTATGCCGGCGTGGTGCAGGTGCTGGCGGGCGATCACGTCGGGGCCCAGGCGGCCACCCAGGCTGCGGCGTTGCGCGCATTCGAACTGATCCTGCTGCGCGAGGTCGGGCTGTTGCCCTCGCTCGACGGGCAGACGCTCACCCTGGAGCCGCTCGCCGCCGACGTGCGGTACACCCTGGTGCCGGAAGCCGGCTTGCGCCTGGCGACCGACGAAGAAGCCGGCCTGGCCGGCGCGGACTGGCAGGCCCTGCAATCCGTGCTCGATGACCGTGCCCCCTTCACGGCGGCGCTCCGCGAGATCGCCACCCTGAATGCCGGCAGCAACAGCGCCCTGAGAAACCAGCTGCGCGCCTTGCTCAACTACCATTGCGGCGTGTCCACGCTGCGCACGCGGCAAATGATGAGAGATCTGCAAGCACTATGAGCACTTCAGGCAACACCGGCATCGCCACTTCGCTGTCGGTCAACCTCAACAAGGTGGCCCTGGTCCGCAACACCCGCCATCTGGGCATTCCGAGCGTGCTGACGGCGGCCAATGCATGCCTGGCTGCCGGCGCGCAGGGCATCACCGTGCATCCGCGGCCCGATGCGCGGCACATCCGTGCGCACGACGTGAGCGACCTTTCCGCGCTGCTCGCCAAGGACTGGCCCGGCATCGAGTTCAACATCGAAGGCAATCCGTTCCACAACCTGATGGACTTCGTCCGCGAGTTGCGGCCGCACCAGGCCACCTTCGTGCCCGACAGCGAATCCCAGTCGACCAGCGACCACGGCTGGAGCTTTCCCGAAGATGCCGAGCGCCTGCGGCCGCTGATTGCCGAGACCAGAGCCCTGGGTGTGCGTGTGAGCCTGTTCATGGACCCCGTGCCGGAGATGATGGCCGCGGTGAAAGTCGCGGGGGCGGATCGCGTCGAACTCTATACCGAAGGCTATGCCGCGTCGCGCGGCACTCCCGACGAACAGGCGGTGCTCGCACGCTATGTGGCATCGGCGCGCGCGGCACAGGCCGCAGGCCTCGGGGTCAACGCCGGGCACGACCTGAGCCGCGACAACCTGACCGCGTTCCTGAGCGCCGTGCGCGGCGTCCACGAGGTGTCGATCGGCCACGCCTTCGTCGCCGACGCGCTCGAGTTGGGCTATGCCGCCACCACGCGGGAATACCTGCGCTGCATCACCGAGGCGCAACAGGCACTGCCTGCATGATCTACGGCATCGGCACCGACATTTGCGACTTGCGTCGCATTGCCGCGACCTTCGAGCGCCAGGGCGAACGCTTCGCCCGCAAGGTGCTGAGCGACGCCGAGTTCGCGGTCTGGAAGACGCGCAGCGAACGCTGGCCCAAGCGCGGCCTGAGCTACCTTGCCACCCGTTTCTCCGCCAAGGAGGCTTTCAGCAAGGCCATCGGCCTCGGCATGCGCATGCCGATGACCTGGCGTTCGTGCGAGATCGCCAACCTGCGCAGCGGCAAGCCCGTGATCGTGTTGCATGGCGAGCTCAAGGACTGGTTCGAGGCCAAGGGCCTCACCGCCCACGTGACCGTGACCGATGAAACCGAATACGCCGCGAGCTTCGTCGTGGTGGAGAAGCTATGACCGCCCAGGCGGATTGAGATGAACGAATCGAACCATTCGCCGCTGATCATCGACGTGGCGGCCACCGAACTCAACGATGCCGACCGCAGGCGCCTCGCCAATCCCCTGGTCGGCGGCGTGATCCATTTCGCCCGCAACTGGCAGGACCGCGCGCAGATGACCGCGCTCAATGCCGAGATCAAGGCGGTCCGCCCCGACTTGCTGATTTGCGTCGACCACGAAGGCGGGCGCGTGCAGCGCTTCCGCACGGACGGCTTCACGCGCCTGCCCTCGATGCGCTCGCTGGGCGAGTTGTGGATGCGCGATGCGATGCGCGCCACGAAGGCCGCCACGGCCGCTGGCCAGGTGCTTGCCGCCGAGCTGCGTGCTTGCGGCGTCGACTTCAGCTTTGCACCGGTGCTCGATCTCGACCACGGCGGCAGCAGCGTGATTGGCGACCGCAGTTTTCACCGCGACCCGCGCGTGGTGGCCTTGCTGGCAAAAAGCGTGATGCACGGCATGCTGCAAATGGGCATGCGCAATTGCGGCAAGCATTTTCCGGGACATGGTTTCGTCAATGCCGATTCGCATGTGGAAATTCCCATCGACCGGCGTGGCCTCAAGGCCATCCTGGCCGACGATGCACAGCCCTATGACTGGTTGGCAGGCACGCTCACGGCGGTGATGCCGGCGCATGTGATCTATCCGAAGGTCGACAAGCGGCCCGCGGGCTTTTCGTCCAAGTGGTTGAGAGACATCCTGCGCAACCGACTCGCATTCGATGGTGCCATCTTCAGCGATGACTTGAGCATGGAAGCAGGCCGCTATATCGATGGCGAATTGCTGAGCTACACCGATGCCGCTCTGGCTGCACTCGATGCGGGGTGCGATCTTGCGATGTTGTGCAACCAGAGCATCGGCCATGGCCGGCCGCTCGACGAGTTGCTCGACGGCTTCGGCGTTGCGGCAAGGGCAGGGCGCTGGCAGCCGAATACGCAGAGCGAAGCGCGGCGACGGGCGCTGCTCCCGGGCGGGCCGCAGGCCGACTGGAATGCGCTTGTCGATTCGGCAGGGTATGGACACGCAAGACAAGCGCTGCTGCAGGCCGAACTCGCCGTACCGCACAACGCCTGAAGATCACGGCGCGCGACTCGGAGGCAGATTCGACAACGGGCTTGCCCACAGGCGCTCGCCGCCCGAATCCAGGTGCGTCAGGTACAGCCGCAGGTCGAATTCCAGCCGGTGGTAGCTCGGCTCCATGTGCTCGCAGAGCGCATAGAAGCTCTTGTCATGGTCCTTCTCCTTCATGTGCGCGAGTTCATGGACCACGATCATGCGCAGCAAGTCCAGCGGTACTTCCCTGAACAGGCTCGCAACCCGGATTTCCCGCTTGGTCTTGAGCTTGCTGCCCTGAACACGCGAGACGGTGGTGTGGGTGCCGAGCGCGTTGCGAATCACATGCAGTTTGCTGTCGAACGCCACCTTGGACAGCGGTGGCGCCTTCCGCATGAAATCGTTCTTGAGTTCGCCTGCGTATTCGTAGAGCGCACGGTCTGTCTGCACTTCGTGCATGGATCCGGGATGGCGTTGGCGCAGCAGCGGGGCGAGCGCATTCGTCGCGACCAGTTGCTGGACCTGCGCCAGCAGTGCGGGTGGGTAGCCCGCAAGATATTTCATGCGGCCGGCCCTGCGCAGGCGAGTCCGGTTGCCACACCGCCAAACAGATCGCCCTCGACGAGCTTCACGCCGGCGAAGCTCTTGTGCAAGGCCTGCTGAAACGGACGCAACGCCGACGAGCCGCCTGTGAGGTAGATCGCGTCGAGGTCGCCGCTGCGCAGTCCGGCGCGTTTGACACAGGCGTGCGCGCATGCAATCACGTTCTCGAGCAGCGGGGAAAGCTGCTGCGCCATGTCGGCGGGCGAGAGTGACGCGACCAGGGCCGGCTCGGCACACGAAAGGTCGATCAGCGTCGGCACATCGTTCACCGAGGTGTCGATCTTCGCTTGCTCGACTTCGCTGGCAATGCGGTGGCCGTGGCGGTCTTCCAGCACATTCATCAGCCTGTCGTGCAGCCGCGTGTTGCTGTAGCTCGTGCGCAAATCCTTTGCCTGCCGCACGGCTTTGGCGGCATAGAGCCAGTTGATCAAGTGCCAGGAAGAGAGCTCGAAGAACACCTTGCTCGGCACTTCGCGTCCCTGCGTGCCTGTGTGGCGAAAGCCGAACTCCGGCATGACGCGGTCGAGGTTGAGCCGCTGGTCGAAATCGGTGCCGCCAATGTGCACCCCGCTGGTGGCCAGCACGTCATCGCCGCGGTCTTCGCGCGCCGCACGGTCCGGGCCGACGCGCACCACGGTGAAGTCGGAGGTGCCGCCTCCAACGTCGACGATCAGCACCAGCGACTCCTTCGTGACGCGCTGTTCGTAGTCGAAGGCGGCCGCAATCGGTTCGAGCTGAAAAGCGATGTCGCGAAACCCCGCTGCACGGGCTGCGTGACGCAGGCTTTCTTCCGCGCGTTCGTCTCGTTTGGAATCGTCGTCCACGAAATGAACGGGCCGGCCGATGACGACGCGCTCCGGCACCCGGCCCAGTTCGCGTCCGGCTCGCACGGCGAGTTCGCGCAGAAAGCGCGCGATGATGTCCTCGAAGCTCACCAGACCGTCGTAGATGGCCGTCTTCTCCTGCATCAACGCGCTGCCAAGAAGGCTCTTCAGCGAGCGCATCAGGCGGCCTTCGGTCCCCGCAAGGTAGAGCGCGACGGCTTCACGGCCGAAATGGGTCGTGCGGTCTTCGGCGTTGAAGAAGATCGCGGTGGGCAGCGTGGTGGCCGAGCCCTCGATGGGCAGCAGGCGGGCGGCGCCGTCGACCCGGCAGGCCACGGCGGAATTGGAGGTGCCGAAGTCGATGCCGATCGTCGGCAGCGACGACGGTAACGACACGCTCAAGACTCCCTGCGCAGCGCCGGGAACAGGATCACGTCGCGAATGCTCGGCGAATCCGTCAGCAGCATCATCAGCCGGTCGATGCCGATGCCGCAGCCGCCGGTGGGCGGCATGCCGTATTCGAGTGCGCGCACGAAGTCGTGGTCGTAGAACATGGCTTCGTCGTCGCCGCTGTCCTTGGCGGCCACCTGGGCGTTGAAGCGTGCGGCCTGGTCTTCGGCGTCATTCAGCTCGCTGAAGCCGTTGCCGAACTCGCGGCCCGTGATGTAGAGCTCGAAGCGCTCGGTGACCTCGGGGCGTTCGTCGTTGGCGCGCGCCAGCGGCGAGATCTCGGTCGGGTGCTCCATGATGAAGGTTGGCTGCCAGAGCTTTTCTTCGACGGTTTCTTCGAAGTACATCACCTGCAGGCTCGCGAGGCTGCGCTGCGAGAGCTTGTCCTTCTCTTCGCTCAGGCCGAGTTTGCGCAGGGCGTTGATGAGCCAGGCGCTGTCGTCCACGCCCTGAGCCACATCCGCGGCCTCGGTGTGCTTGAGGATCGCTTCACGGATCGTGAGCCGCTCGAAGGGCTGGGTCAGGTCGACCGGCTTGCCCTGGTAGGTGAGCTGCTGCGTGCCCACGGCCTTGTCGGCGATGGTGCGGATCAGCGTCTCGGTGAAGTCCATCAGGTCGCAGTAGTTCCAGTAGGCCGCGTAGAACTCCATCATCGTGAACTCGGGGTTGTGCCGCACCGAGATGCCCTCGTTGCGGTAGCTCCGGTTGATTTCGAACACGCGCTCGAAGCCGCCGACGATCAGGCGCTTCAGGTACAGCTCGGGCGCGATGCGCAGGAACATCTCCTGGTCGAGCGCGTTGTGATGCGTCTTGAACGGCTTGGCGTTCGCACCACCCGGAATAGGGTGAAGCATCGGCGTCTCGACTTCGAGGAAGTCGTTGGCCACCATGAATTCGCGCAGGGCGCTCACGGCCTTGCTGCGTGCGGTGAAGCGCGTGCGTGCGGATTCGTCGGTGATCAGGTCGACATAGCGCTGGCGGTACTTCTGCTCCTGGTCGGCCATGCCGTAGAAGTCGCCGGGCAGCGGACGCAGGCTCTTCGTGAGCAGGCGCAGCTTGGTGACCTTGACCGAGAGCTCCCCGGTCTTGGTCTTCATCAGCGTGCCTTCGGCGCCCAGGATGTCGCCCAGGTCCCATCGCTTGAACTCGGCGTAGGCTTCTTCGCCCACGGCGTCGCGCGTGACGTAGAGCTGGATGCGACTTGTCGCGTCCTGCAGCGTCGCGAAGCTGGCCTTGCCCATCACGCGCTTGAGCATCATCCGGCCCGCCACGCTCACCGGAATGGCCTGTGCCTCGAGGGCTTCGGCCTCGACCGCGCCGTGCGCCGCAACGAGCGCCGCGGCGCGGTGGCCCGGCTTGAAGTCGTTGGGAAACGCGACACCCTTGCCCTCGGCCTGCGCGGTGCGCAGCAGCTTCAGCTTTTCGCGGCGTTCGGCGATGAGCTTGTTGTCATCGACGGCGGGGGCTGCGACAGGGGCCGCAGCGGGCGTGGGAATGGGAGGGGTCAGGTGGTCGGACATGGGGAGCGGGTGATGCGCAACAGGAGCGTGCGCGAGCCCGGCATTTTAGCCGATCAGGTTCGAACGAAACCGCCTCCCAGCGCCCGCCAATCCTGTGTAATACGCTACGAAAGGTATAGCAACCTATTCAGTGATGCCCGTGCGCGCGAGCAGATCGCTGACCAGTTCGAGGCGCATCAGCGGGCTGTCGAGCTCCATCAGCCGCTGGCGGAGTTCGAGCTGCATGGGCACCAGTTCGCACCAGCGGTTCGCCACCCAGCCGCAGTCGTTGAACTGGTAGGGCTCGCCGATGGGCAAACGCACCGTGTCCGTACCTTGCGCACGGCGCCGCTCTTCGAGGGTGTCGACCAGGCGCCGCAGCGCGGTGGCCGTGTGCTGGAGGTCGTCGGGAATTTCGAGCGCGACGTCTTCGATCACCGCTTCCACTTCGGCCACCCACAAGCCGTATTTCTGCAGCTCGGTGTTGCGCACGCGAAAGCGCTGCGTCCCGACGCACTCGATCTGGAGCAGGCCGCTTTGCGGCGCGTCGAACTCGCGGATGACGGCCAGCGTGCCGATCGCCGCGAAGCTCTCCGCATCGGCGCCCGCCTTGCGGACCTCGCTGCCGCTGGTGAGGCTGACCACGCCGAAAGGCGCGTCGGCCTTGCGGCATTTGCCGATCATGTCGAGATAACGTACCTCGAAAATACGCAAAGGAAGCACGCCGCCGGGGAACAGGACCGTACCGAGCGGGAACAATGGCAGTGAATGCAGAAGGGGCTGTGTCGTCATCGAAAAACCTTGCATGGCTATCATCGCATTCCGCTCACGACCGCGCCCCATGCTCTACCAGATTCCCTCGTTCCTTCTCGACGTGATCGTCGGCCTGCTCGGCGGCGCCTGCCTGCTGCGCCTCTATATGCAGTACCACCGTGTGCCTTTCGGCAATCCGCTGGGGCGCTTCGTGTTCGCCATCACCGACTGGATCGTGCTGCCGCTGCGGCGCATCCTGCCGACGGTCAAGCGATGGGACCTGTCGAGTCTGGTCGCCGCCTGGCTGCTGGTGATGCTGAAATTCCTGCTGCTGTGGCTGCTGATCGGCAACCTGGGCCGGATCGCCACCTTGCCGCTGGTGTCGCTGGTGGGGTTGTTGCAGCTCGCGATTTCGGGGCTGACCGCGCTGCTGGTGGTCTACGCCGTGCTGTCGTGGGTGCCGGGTGCGTCGCCGATGCTGCTCGACCTGATCTCCCGGCTGGCCGAACCGCTGGTTCGGCCGTTTCGCCGCTTCATTCCGCTGATCGGCGGCGTGGACCTGTCGCCCCTCGCCGCCATCGTGGTGTTGCAGGTGATTGCGATCGTGCTCGGCAACCTGCTGGTCTGGGCCTACCGGCTCGGCGCCTGAGCGCCGTCGATCAAGTGACCGCGTCGGCCGGCTGACGCAGCAGCATTGCAAGCGTGCTCGCGATCGTCTTGCGCAACTCGCGACGATCGCTGATGAAGTCGATCGCGCCCTTGGTCTGCAGGAACTCGGCGCGCTGGAAGCCTTCAGGCAGCGTCACGCGCACGGTCGATTCGATCACGCGCGGGCCGGCAAAGCCGATCAGCGCCTTGGGTTCGGCAATCACCACGTCGCCCACGAAGGCGAAGCCGGCCGAGACGCCACCCATGGTCGGGTCGGTCAGCACGCTGATGTAGGGCAGGCCCTTCTTGGCGAGGCGCGTGAGCGCGGCGTTGGTCTTGGCCATCTGCATCAGCGAGAGCAGGCCTTCCTGCATGCGCGCGCCGCCGGTGGCGGTGAAGCAGATGAACGGCACCTTCTGTTCGATGGCGGTCTCGACGCCGCGCACGAAGCGCTCGCCGACCACGCTGCCCATGCTGCCGCCCATGAATTCGAACTCGAAGCAGGCCACGACCACGCTGATGCTGTGGACCGAGCCACCCATGACGACCAGCGCATCGGTCTCGCCGGTGTTCTCGAGGGCTTCCTTGAGCCGCTCGGGGTATTTGCGGCTGTCCTTGAACTTGAGCGCGTCGACCGGCAGCACTTCCTGGCCGACCTCGTAGCGTCCCTCGGCATCGAGGAAGGCGTCGAGGCGCGCACGGGCGCCGATGCGGTGGTGGTGGCTGCAGCTCGGGCAGACGTTCTGGTTGTGCTCGAGGTCGGTCTTGTAAAGAACGGTTTCGCAGGCAGGACATTTGATCCACAGGCCCTCGGGCACCTGGCGGCGCTCGCTGGGGTCGGTTTGTGCGATCTTGGCGGGTAGCAGTTTTTCAAGCCAGCTCATAGGACTCCGAATTAGCTCCCCTTTCCCGCGTGCGGGAGAGGGGCTGGGGGGTGAGGGCAAACTAGATTATCGGCCAGCCGCATTCTTGGGGGTAGCCGCCGGCAGGGCGTCCAGCGCCTCCCGGATGCCGGCGAGGAACTCGCGCACCGCAGGCACCACCTTCTCGCGAGGCTGTCCGTCGATCAGCTGGATGATTTTCGTGCCGATCACGACGGCATCCGCCGCCGAGCCGACCGCCTGCGCCGTGCGCGCATCGCGGATGCCGAAGCCCACGCCGACCGGAATGCTCACATGCTCGCGGATGCGCGGAATCATCTGGCCGACCGCCTCGGTGTCGAGGTGGCCTGCACCCGTCACGCCCTTGAGCGAGACGTAGTAGACGTAGCCGGTTGCGATGCGTGCGACCTGCGCCATCCGCTCGCTGGTGCTGGTGGGCGCCAACAGGAAGATCAGGTCGATGTCGGCGGCCTTCAGCGCCGCGGCGAAGTCCTCGCATTCCTCGGGCGGATAGTCGACCACCAGAAGCCCGTCCACGCCGGCAGCCGACGCATCGCGGATGAAGGCCTTCTTGCCATGCACGAGGTCATAGCGCTCGACCGGATTCGCATAGCCCATCAGCACCACCGGCGTGGTCGCGTCCTTCTGGCGGAAGGCGGCCACGATGGCGAGCACCTGCTTCATGCCGATGCCCAGCGCCAGCGCGGCTTCGCCGGCCTTCTGGATCACCGGGCCGTCGGCCATCGGGTCGGAGAAGGGCACGCCGAGCTCGATCACGTCGGCGCCCGCCTCGACCATGCCGTGCATCAGCTCCGGTGTGATGTCGGCGAAGGGGAAGCCAGCCGTGACATAGGGGATCAGCGCCTTGCGGCCTTGCGACTGGAGCGTCTTGAAGGTGGCGGCAATACGGCTCATCACTTGCCTCCCTTCACGCTCAGACCGCGCATCGAGGGCCGGTCGTAGAAATCGACGCCCGACAGGTCGGCCACGGTGCCGATGTCCTTGTCGCCACGGCCCGAGAGGTTCACCAGGATCGACTGGTCGGGTCGCATGGTCTTCGCGAGCTTCATGGCGTAGGCCACTGCGTGGCTGGATTCGAGCGCGGGGATGATGCCTTCGGTACGGCACAGGTAGTGGAAGGCTTCGAGCGCCTCGGTGTCGGTGATGCCGACGTATTCGGCGCGGCCGATGTCGGCCAGGTACGCATGCTCGGGTCCCACGCCCGGATAGTCGAGGCCAGCGCTGATGCTGTGCGTTTCGGTGACCTGGCCGTCCTCGTTCTGCAGCAGGTAGGTGCGGTTGCCGTGCAGCACGCCCGGGCTGCCGCGCAGGATCGAGGCCGAATGCTTGCCGCTGTCGAGGCCTTCGCCCGCGGCTTCGACGCCGATGAGCCGCGTGTTGGCGAACGGAATGTAGGGATGGAAGATGCCCATCGCATTGCTGCCGCCACCGACGCAGGCGACCACCACGTCGGGCTGCTTGCCTTCCGCCTCGCCGGTGATGCCATCCGCCGCGAGCATGGCGGGCATCTGCGCGATGCACTCGGTGCCGATCACGCTCTGGAAGTCGCGCACCATCGTTGGGTAGGGGTGCGGGCCGGCGACGGTGCCGATGATGTAGAAGGTGTTTTCCACGTTCGTCACCCAGTCGCGCATCGCCTCGTTGAGCGCGTCCTTCAGCGTCTTGCTGCCGGACTCGACGGGCACCACGGTCGCGCCCAGCAGGTTCATGCGGTAGACGTTGGGGCTCTGGCGCTTCACGTCCTGGCTGCCCATGTAGACCACGCATTCGAGGCCGTAGCGCGCACAGATGGTGGCCGTGGCCACGCCGTGCTGGCCGGCGCCGGTTTCGGCGATCACGCGGGGCTTGCCCATGCGGCGCGCGAGCATCGCCTGGCCGATCACGTTGTTGATCTTGTGTGCGCCGGTGTGGTTGAGGTCTTCGCGCTTCAGGTAGATCTGCGCGCCGCCCATCTCGAAGCTGGTGCGTGCGGCGTGATAGATCGGCGAAGGCCGGCCGACGAAATGCTTGAGTTCGTAGTGGAATTCGGCGAGGAATGCCGGGTCGTCCTTGAACTTCGCATACGCGTCGCGCAGCTCGTTGATCGCGTGGGTGAGCGTTTCGCTCGCGAAGGTGCCGCCGTAGTGGCCGAAATGGCCGGTGGCGTCGGGTTGCTGGTAAGTGCTTTGCATGGTTCTCGATCGGTGGGCCGCAGCCCGAACGACGATCGGGATGCGGCGGCTAACTGGAGAAGGACGCGTCGGCCGCTCTCACGGCGGCGACGAATTGCCGGATCTTTCCGGCGTCCTTGAGGCCCTTGTTCCCCGGGCCGTCGATTTCGACGCCCGAGCTCACATCAACGGACAGCGTCTTGCAGCGCGTCCGCAGGATGTGAATGCCATCGCTCACGTTTGCAGGTGTGAGCCCACCACTCAAGACGAGGTGAGCGTCGACGGCGGGTGGAAGAAGTGACCAATCGAATGCCTTGCCGCCACCGCCATAACCTTCGACATGGGCGTCGAGCAGGATGGCCTGGGCGTGGGAGTAATCGGACGCGTATTTTACGAGGTCGAAGCCGGCGCCGGCAGCCCCCAGCGGAATGCGGGCGGCGCGCATGTAGCGGAAGCGGCCAGGGCCGCTGGCTTCTTCGCACTGTTCCGGCGTCTCTTCGCCATGAAACTGCGCGATGGCGCCCTTCACGCGGGCAAGGGATGCTATGACTTTGGGAGCATCCTCGTTGACGAACAGCAGCACGGGCGTGATGAAGGGAGGCAGGCGCGAGGCGAGTTCGGCAGCACGCTCCGGCGTTACTGCGCGGGGGCTGGCGGCATAGAGCACGAACCCGATCGCGTCGGCACCGGCCTCGACCGCGGCATCCACATCGGCCTCACGCGTGAGACCACAGATCTTGATGCGGGTGCGGGGGGGCGTCATGGCGGACCATCATAAGGAGCGCCGCCGGTCTGCAGCGTGGCCTCGGCCGGCAGACCCCACTTGGCGTCGTACAACGGCCCGAGAAAGTACAGTCCGTCTGCGGAGAAGGTGGGCGCAGCCACCTTGCGGCTGCGGGCCTCGAGCACCTCGGCGATCCATTCGGGCCGCTCGTCGCCGCGCCCGATGCGCACGAGGCAGCCCATCAGGTTGCGGATCATGTGATGCAGGAAGGCATCGGCCTCGAACTCGAAGTGCCAGCGGCAGCGCTCACCATCGCCGTGGCGCGTGATCTGGATGCGGCGCAGGTCCTTGACCGGTGAGCGCGCCTGGCAGGCCGAGGCGCGGAAGGAACTGAAGTCGTGTTGGCCCACCAGCAAGGCGGCTGCCATGCGCATCGCATCGCCATCGAGCGGATGCATCGACCAGCCGACCCGGCCCGAATTCAGGCTGGGCCGCACAGGCGATTGCGACAGCACGTAGAGGTAGCGGCGCGCCAGTGCATTGGCGCGGCAATGGAATTCATCGGGCACCGGCTGGGCCCACTGGACGGCGATGTCGTCGGGCAGGAAGCGGTTGGTGCCACGCATCCAGGAGAAGGGTTCGCGCTCGACATCGGTGTCGAAGTGCACCACCTGCATCAGCGCATGCACCCCGGCGTCGGTACGGCCGGCACACAGCGTACCGATGGGCCGTGCGGCGAACTTCGTGAGGGCTGCTTCCAGCTTGTCCTGCACCGTGCGGCCCGAGCGCTGGCTTTGCCAGCCCTCGTACGCTTGGCCGTTGTACCGGATGCCGAGCGCCAGCCTCACGAATTCAGGAACGGGAACGGCAATCGCTCAGCGCAGTTCCGCGAGCAGTTGCTTGGCTTGCGACTTGAGGTCGCCAGCGCTTTCGGCTTCGACTTCCTCGACCAGCGACCGGGCACCTTCGACGTCGCCGATGGCTTGCAGTTCGCGTGCGAGCGAGAGCTTGACGGCGTGGGGGCTGTCCTCGCCTTCGTCGTCATCGTGCGCATTGGCAGCGGCACGTGCCGTTTCGGGGGCACCACCGGCCGAGCGGGCCGGAAGGCCTGCCAGCGCACTCATGTCGAACTCGATGAAGCCGGAGTCGGCGGGCAGCGCATTGCGCAGCATGGCCGGACGCGTGTTGTGCTCCGCATCGCTCAACGAACGAATGTCGGGCGTCAGGGCACCGGGGGCCGTGTCGAAATCGTTCTCGAGATCGGCGGGCGCTGCTGCGTGACCATTGGACAGCGGGGCGGCGGGGCGTGCTGCGGTCGGAGCGGGCGCATAGGCCGACTTCGGCAGGCTGGCGCCGACCGGGGCATGGCTCGGTGCCGGTGCAGGCGGTTGGGTCAGGTCCAGGTCGAAGTCCAGCGGTGCCACCGAGGGCACGAAGGCCGGTGGCGGTGCCGCAGCGATCGGCGGCGGTGCAACGGGCGTGGGCACGGCAGCGACCGGCGGCTTGGCGGCGGTCGCCAATGCACCGGCGAAAGCGGCCGTCTCGGCCTGGCTCGCGCTGCGTGGCGAGCCCGATTCGTACAGCGGGTTGCCCGGATCGAGGTCCTTGCCCATGTCGACCACGCGGTTCCAGTCGGAACCCGAACCGCCGGTCAGCTTGTGCACTTCGGTGGCCAGGCCTTCGTAGGCCCGCACGTCGCGCCGCTTGGCGTGGATTTCGAGCAGCTTGAGGTGAATGGCAGTGCGATCCGGGTTCAGGCGCAACGCTTCGCGCAGGATTTCCTCGGCTTGCAGGTCGCGGCCATAGGCCAGGTAGACGTCGGCTTCGGCCACGGGGTCGACATCGCCGGCATCGAGCTGGCTCGGCGAGTATGACAGCGACGAAACGGTGGAATCGCCGCGGTGCTTGGTGTCGACCGATTCGCCGCCGCTGGCGCCGAAGAACGAGTCCTTGGGAATGCGGCTTTCGAGGAACACGCTTTCGCTCATTTCCTCGCGCCGGCGACCCAGCACGCGGTAGAGCAGGAAGCCGACCAGCAGTGCGATCAGTGCCGCACCCCCGAGCATCAGCGGGTTGTCGAGCAGTTCTTCGAAGAAGCTGCGTTCCGGGGGCGGGGGCGGTGCGGCCTTGACCACCGGTTTCGGGGCCGGTGCCGGCGCGGCGACGGCGGCGCTGGCGGCTGCCACGGGGACCGCAGCGACGTCGGTTGCAGAAGGCGTACCGGCTGCGGCGGCAGAAGCTGCAGCGACAGGTGCGACCGCAGCGGGTGCCGGCGTTGCTTCCAGGGACGGAGCGGGGCTGGGTACTGCGGCCGGTGCGGCCGGCGCGGCAGCAACGGCAGGCGCCGGGGTCGCGGCTGCGGCCGGCGATGTCGTGGCGCTGGTGGCTGGCGTGGGAACAGGAATGCCCGGCGTTGCAGGCGCAGGGGCCGCGGCAGCCGCTGGTGCCGACGATCCGGCACCGCTCTTGAGCTTGTTCAGCTCGTTGATGTTCTTGGAAAGCTCGGCAACGCGGTTGCTGCTTTCCTGCGCCTGGCGGGTCTGTGCGACCTTTTCATCGGCGGCGCGAGTGGATGCACTGCCTTGCGAGATCGTGAGCTTGTCGGGCGCGCTGGCCGCGGCATTGCGATCTTCCACGTTGGCTTGCAGCTTGCCCGAGGCCTTGCGGCTCGCGGCGGCGACGTTCGACGTCGGCGCGTTCTCGGCCAGGCGTTGGCGGTAGCTGCCGAAGTCCCGGCTCTGTGCAGTGACCGTACGGCGCGCTTCCGCGGCCGGAACGGCGTTCGCTTCGGCGGAGCCCGGCAAGTCGAGCACGGCGCCGGCCCTCATGCGATTGATGTTGCCGCCAACGAAGGCATCGGGATTGGCGAGCAGCAGCGCCACCAGCATCTGATCGAGAGAGACGTCAGCCGGCTTGTGAGCGCCGGCGATCTTGCTGGCGGTATCGCCGCGCTGCACCGTGACTTGTTCGCCACCACCACTGGCGCGAGCCGGGGCAGTTGCTGCGGGAGCGGGAGCGGGAGCAGGGGCGGCTGGCGCTGGAGCGGCCGCGACCGGTGCTGCAGGCGCCGCGGCAGCTGCCCGTTCACGGCGCGCGCGGGCTGCCGCGACGGCAGGGCGCTCGGCCGGTGCGCTGATCTGTGGCGCCACGGGGGCGATCGGCGTGCTGGCGGCTGCCTGGCGCGTGGCCGGCGGATCGAGCAGCACGGTGTAGTCGCGGACGATGCGGCCCGACGAACCATTGGCTTCGAGCAGCAGGTCGATGAACGGGTCGTTGAGCGGGCGATTGCCGCTCAGGCGCACCACGTACTGCCCGCCCGCACGGCGTTGCAGCGTCGCCTTGACGTCGCTCAGTGCCGAGTTGTAGGGCACGCCGGCGTTCTTGAACGCGTCGGCCGTGGCGATGTTGATCTTCAGACCGTCCGCTTCAGCAGCGGCTATTTCGGTCACGTCGATCTCGGCGCGCAGCGGTTCGCCCAGTGCCGATTGCACCTTCAGCTGTCCCAGCGTGAAGGCGCTGGCGTCGGTGCTGACGATCCCCAAGGCCACGGCGGCTGCCGCACCCAGGATCGAGAGGCGCCAACCGTTGGACGGTAGTGAGGGGCGAACGGCCGATGGGCGGGCCGCGGGCAACAGATGTCTTGTCATGCTGATAGGGGCGGCTCAGGCCCAGAATTTGTAAGAGGACGTTAGCATCATCACCGGGTACTGACAAGGCAATGCGCCTGTTCTACCCAGTGCGCGCATACTTACGAACACATTTTGTGTTGCTGTTTGGCAACATTTTGTGTTTCAAAAGGCCCGAGCAGCACGCATCAGGCTTCGAGCAGGATGCGCAGCATGCGGCGCAGCGGTTCCGCCGCACCCCACAGCAGCTGGTCGCCGATGGTGAAGGCGCCGACGTACTCGGGGCCCATCGCCAGCTTGCGGATGCGGCCGACCGGGATGTTCATGGTGCCCGTCACCGCCACCGGTGTCAGGTCCTTCAGGGTTGCTTCGCGGGTGTTCGGCACCACGCTGGCCCACGGGTTGTCCGCGGCGATCATTGCTTCGATGTYGGCCACGGGCACGTCCTTCTTGAGCTTGAAGGTCAGCGCCTGGCTGTGGCAGCGCATGGCGCCGATTCGCACGCAGAAGCCGTCGACCGGCACGGCGGCGGTGCCGAAGCCCGCGCCCTGGCCGAGGATCTTGTTGGTTTCGGCGCCGGCCTTCCACTCTTCCTTGGACATCCCGTCGCCCAGGTCCTTGTCGATCCAGGGGATCAGCGAGCCGCCCAGCGGCGCACCGAAGTTGGCCGTTTCGGCGGCGCTCAGGTTCTGCTGCTTGTGCAGCACCTTGCGGTCGATCTCGAGGATGGCCGACTTCGGGTCGTCCAACAGGGCGCGAACTTCGGCGTTCAGGCTGCCGAACTGGGTCAGCAGCTCGCGCATGTGCTGCGCACCGCCGCCCGAGGCCGCCTGGTAGGTCATGCTGGTCATCCACTCGACCAGGCCGGCCTTGTAGAGGGCGCCCACGCCCATGAGCATGCAGCTCACGGTGCAGTTGCCGCCGATCCAGTTCTTGCCGCCATTGGTCAGCGCGTTCTGGATCACCGGAAGATTGACCGGATCGAGCACGATGACCGCGTCGTCCTGCATGCGCAGGGTGGAGGCGGCATCGATCCAGTGGCCAGCCCAGCCGGCGGCGCGCAGCTTGGGGAACACCTCGCTGGTGTAGTCGCCGCCCTGGCAGGTGATGACGATGTCGCACTTCTTCAGCGCTTCGATGTCGTTCGCATCCTTCAGCGCGGTTTCGTTCTTGGCCATCGCCGGGGCCTTGCCGCCGGCGTTGGAGGTCGAGAAGAAAAGCGGCTCGATGAGACCGAAGTCGCCTTCGGCCTGCATGCGGTCCATCAGGACCGAGCCGACCATGCCGCGCCAGCCTACGAGGCCGACCAGAGGTTGAGATGCGTTCGCCATTTCAGTTTGCCCTTATGAAAAGATAAATAACTTTGTGGGACAGACCAGGATTGCGAAGCAATCTGCTCTGTCCCCAACTGATCAAGTTCTTTTGCCCGACTCGTCGAGCCGGGGAGGGGCGTGACGAAGCGGGCTGCGGTTAGYCGGTAATCGTCTTTTTGGTGATTGCTGCAACGACCGCGTCGCCCATTTCGCGGGTGCCGACGCGCTTCGTACCTTCTGACCAGATGTCACCCGTGCGCAGCCCGGAGGCGAGCACATCCTTGACCGCCGACTCGATACGGTCGGCAGCTTCGGCTTGGTTGAGTGAAAAGCGGAGCATCATGGCAGCGGACAGGATTGTAGCCAAAGGATTGGCAACCCCTTTGCCGGCAATGTCTGGTGCGCTGCCGTGGCTGGGTTCGTACAGGCCCTGGTTGCTCGCATTGAGCGAGGCCGAGGGCAGCATGCCGATGGAGCCGGTGAGCATCGCGGCTTCGTCCGAGAGGATGTCGCCGAACATGTTGCCGGTGACCACCACGTCGAACTTCTTGGGCGCCTTCACGAGCTGCATGGCCGCGTTGTCGACGTACATGTGGTCGAGTTCGACGTCCGGGTACTCCTTGCCGATCTCCGTCACGATGTCCTTCCAGAACTGGAAGGTCTCGAGCACGTTGGCCTTGTCGACGCTGGTCACGCGCTTGCTGCGCTTGCGGGCGGCTTCGAAGGCGACGCGAGCGATGCGCTCGACCTCGGGGCGCGAATAGCGCATCGTGTCGAAGGCCTCTTCGGCGCCCGGGAAGTGACCGTCGACGGCGGTGCGGCGGCCGCGCGGCTGGCCGAAGTAGATGTCGCCGGTCAGCTCGCGGATGATCAGGATGTCGAGGCCCGAAATCAGCTCGGGCTTCAGGCTCGAGGCGTCCACGAGCTGCTCGTAGCAGATCGCCGGGCGGAAGTTCGCAAACAGCCCGAGGTTCTTGCGCAGCCCCAGGATGGCCTGCTCGGGCCGCAGCGGGCGGTCGAGCTTGTCGTACTTCCAGTCGCCGACCGCGCCGAACAGCACCGCGTCGGATTCCTTTGCCAGCTTGAGCGTAGCTTCGGGCAGCGGATGGCCGTGGGCCTCGTAGGCCGCACCGCCGACCAGCGCCGACTCCATCTCGAACTTCAGGTCGAGCACGTTGAGCACCTTGACGGCTTCCGCCACGATTTCGGTGCCGATGCCGTCACCCGGGAGAACTGCGATTTTCATAAGTTGGTCTGAGGTTTGAATGCGGAAATGATGCGGGCGATCACGAGATCATCGTGTGCGCGAGCCAGGGCTTCTTCGCCAGGCGCTCGGTCTCGAAGGCCTTGATCTTGTCCTTGTGGCGCAGCGTGAGGCCGATGTCGTCCAGCCCGTTGATCAGGCAGTACTTGCGGAAGGCCTGCACGTCGAACGCGAACTCGCCACCGTCCGGCTTCACAACCACCTGGCGCTCCAGGTCGATGGTCAGCGTGTAGCCGGGGAAGGCGAAGGTCTCGTCGAACAGCTGCGCCACTTGCGCCTCAGGCAGCACGATCGGCAGCAGGCCGTTCTTGAAGCTGTTGTTGAAGAAGATGTCCGCATAGCTCGGCGCGATGATCGCGCGGAAGCCGTACTGGTCGAGCGCCCACGGCGCATGTTCGCGCGACGAGCCGCAGCCGAAGTTCTTGCGCGCCAGCAGCACCGAGGCGCCGGCGTAGCGCGGCTGGTTCAGCACGAAGTCGGGGTTGGGCTTTCGGGTCGCCGGGTCCTGGCCCGGAAAGCCGGCGTCCAGATAGCGCCATTCGTCGAACAGGTTCTGCCCGAATCCGGTCTTGCGGATCGACTTGAGGAACTGCTTCGGAATGATCGCGTCGGTGTCGACGTTCTCGCGGTCCATGGGGGCCACGAGGCCCTTGTGCACGGTGAATTTCTGCATGTGATGTCTCCAGGTCAGGCGAAGGTGCGCACGTCGACGAAATGGCCGTGCACAGCGGCGGCGGCGGCCATGGCCGGGCTCACGAGATGGGTGCGGCCACCGGCGCCCTGGCGGCCTTCGAAGTTGCGGTTCGAGGTCGATGCGCAGCGCTCGCCCGGCTCGAGCCGGTCGGCGTTCATTGCCAGGCACATCGAGCAACCGGGCTCGCGCCATTCGAAGCCCGCGGCCTTGAAGATCAGGTCGAGGCCTTCGCGCTCGGCCTGTTCCTTCACCACGCCCGAGCCGGGCACGACCATCGCGAGCTTCACGTTCTTCGCGACCTTCTGGCCGAGCTTTTTCACCACGGCGGCGGCCTCGCGCATGTCCTCGATGCGGCTGTTGGTGCACGAGCCGATGAACACCTTGTCGATGAAGATGTCGTTCATCGCCTTGTTGGGCTCCAGACCCATGTAGACCAGCGCGCGCTCGATGGCGCCGCGCTTGCTCGCATCCTTTTCCTTGTCGGGGTCGGGCACGCGGCCGTTGATGTCGACCACCATTTCGGGCGAGGTGCCCCAGGTCACCTGCGGCTGGATCTGAGCGGCGTCGAGTTCGACCACGGCGTCGAATGCCGCGCCGGGGTCGGACTGCAGCGTGCGCCAGTAGGTCACGGCCTGGTCCCACTCCACGCCCGTGGGCGCGAGCGGGCGGCCCTTGACGTAGCTGATGGTCTTTTCGTCGACCGCCACCAGCCCGGCGCGCGCGCCGGCCTCGATGGCCATGTTGCAGACCGTCATGCGGCCTTCCATGCTGAGGTCGCGAATGGCCGAGCCTGCGAATTCGATCGTGTAGCCGGTGCCGCCGGCGGTGCCGATCTTGCCGATGATCGCGAGCACGATGTCCTTCGCGGTGCAGCCGAACGGCAGCTTGCCCTCGACCTTCACGAGCATGTTCTTCGCCTTCTTGCCGAGCAGCGTCTGCGTGGCCATCACGTGCTCGACCTCGCTGGTGCCGATGCCGTGCGCGAGTGCGCCGAACGCGCCATGCGTGGAGGTGTGCGAGTCGCCGCAGACCACGGTCATTCCCGGCAGCGTGGCCCCCGATTCCGGGCCGATCACATGCACGATGCCCTGGCGCTTGCTCAGGAACGGAAAGAACGCGGCGGCGCCGAATTCGGCGATGTTCTTGTCCAGCGTGGTGACCTGCTCCTTGCTGGTCGGGTCGGCGATGCCTTCATAGCCGCGCTCCCAGCCCGTGGTGGGCGTGTTGTGGTCGGCCGTGGCGACGACCGAGCTGATGCGCCACAGCTTGCGGCCGGCCACGCGCAGGCCTTCGAAGGCTTGCGGGCTGGTGACTTCGTGCACCAGGTGGCGGTCGATGTAGAGGATCGCGGTGCCGTCTTCCTCGGTGTGGACGACGTGTTCGTCCCAGATCTTGTCGTAGAGCGTGCGTGCCATGTCGGTCTCTTCTTTCGTGGGGAAATGGATTGTCTGTCGATGCGGCTGCAAATTCGTTTTCAGGCCGCGAGCTGTTCGTTGGCATTCGCCGAATCGGCGGCCGCGTGCAGGTGATTCACCAGCGAGCGCGCCGCCACCGGCAGGGTGGAGAAGTCGCGCGCCACCAGGCGGATCTCGCGCGCCGCCCAGGCGTCGGCGAGCGCAACGCTCACGAGGCCCCGGCCGATGCCGTCCTGCATGAGTTCGAAGGCGCGCTGCGGCATCACGCCGATGCCCAGGCCGTTCTCGATCATGCGGCACATGGCGTCCAGGCCCGTGACGTGGATGCGCAGCTTGATGCTGCGGCCGGCCTTCAAGGCCGCCTCGTGCATGGCGACGTAGATCGAGCTGTTGGTGTGCAGGCCGACGTGGTCGAAGGCCAGTGAATCGACGAAGTCGATGGCGTCCTGCGAAACCAGCGCGTGGCCCGTGGGAACGATCAGCGCGAGGCGGTCGTGCCGGTACGGCAGGCTCTGCAACTCGCCCGCGCCGCCGGCCACATGGCATACGCCGAGGTCGGCTGCGCCTTCCTGCACGGCGCGAATCACCTCGCTGCTCAGGTGCTCCTCGAGGTCGATCTTGATCGCCTCGTGGGCGCGCGTGAACACGCCCAGGTCTTCCGGCAGGAACTGCACGATGGCCGAGATGTTGGCGTGCACCCGCACATGGCCGCGCACGCCGTCGGCGTATTCGCTGAGCTCGCCCTGCATCTTCTCGAGGCTGTAGAGCACCGAGCGGGCGTGGTGCAGCAGGCTTTCGCCGGCCGGCGTGAGGTCGACGCCGCGCGCATGGCGGTAGAGCAGGGTGGTGCCGAGCGTGGCTTCGAGGTCGGACAGCCGCTTGCTGATGGCCGAGGCCGCGATGAATTCCCGCTCTGCCGCGCGCCCGATGCTGCCCAGCTCGCACACGGCCACGAACAGCTGCAGCGACGTGAGGTCGATGCGGCGGGCGAAGTTGCGTTCCGAGGTGGTCATGAAGGCGTGGACATCGCGACTGGCGATGGGATTCGTATTTTCCCTCTGTTTTATACCGTCAGGCATCTCGATCAGAGATGGCTTGGATGGCAATTGGCGATGAGACCACCCCTAGCGCAGCACGGCGGTGGTCGCGTATCCCCCATTTAGGTGATAGGTCTTTGTTGTTACTTTAGGTATCGTTGGTTAGAACTATTGTTAACAAGTAACGAAAGACGCGCATGAACATCTCCTTTCGCAGCCTCTGGAACAACGCACTCGGCGCCTGGGTCGCCGTTTCCGAAATCGCCAACGCGCGCGGCAAGCCGCAGCGTGCACACCGTCCAGGCGCGACGCCGGGCGCCGTACACCTCGCGGGCGCGTCGTTCCGGCTGAATGGATTGATGGCGGTGATCGTGATCGCAATGGCCGGGGGCGGCCTGGCCGCACCGACCTGGGCGCAGAACCTCGTGATCGGCACCGTCGGTTCCGGCGGCAACGGCGTCAACGGCGGCGGAGATGGCGGCGACGGTGGCATCGGCGGCGGCGGCGGAGCGGGCAGCAGCGGGGCCGGTGCAGGCGGCGGTGGCGGCGGATTCGGTGCGGGCGGCGGCGCGTCGGGTTTCGTCGTCGGCGCCAACAGCGGCGGCGCGGGTGGCGCCAACGGCAACGGTGACGGCGCCGACGCATTGTCAGACAACAACGGTACCCCCGGCGCAGGCAACAACGGCGGCGCTGCCGGTGGAACCGGCCTCGGGGCGCCGGGGGGCGACGCCCTGAGCGGTACCGCCACCGGCAGCAAGGCCGGCGGGACGACCACGTACAGCATCTCGACCAACACCACGATCACCGGCTCGGTCGCGGTGGGTGGCAGCGGCGGCGGAGGCGGCGGCGCCGGCGGAACGGGCTCCGCCACCCGTGGCGGCAACGGCGGCGACGGCGTGCTCAACATCAGCGCCGGCACCACGTCCATCGCCGGTGCGCTGCTGATCGGGGGCTCGGGCGGCGGCGGCGGCGGCGGGACGGGCAACGGCCAGGGCGGCAACGGCGGTAACGGCGGCAGCGGGCAGGTCACGCTGTCCGGCAGCAGCGTCGTGTCCGCGGGCAGCATCGCCGTGGGCGGCTACAACGGCGGCGACGGCACCGGGCGCAAAGGCGACGGCGGGGCGGGCGGCATCGGGACGCTGACCATCACTGGCGGCACCCTGAGCGCGGCGGGCGGCGTCAGGGTCAACACCGGCAGCCAGGTCGTCTATGCCGCCTCCGCCATCATCGCGGCGGGCTACGACATCTCGGGCGCCGGCTCGGTCACGCAATCGGGCACGGGCATCACGGTGATGACCGGCACCAACACCTACACCGGCGGCACCACCATCTCGGCGGGCACGCTGCAGATCGGCAATGGCGGCACCACGGGCAGCCTTGCGGGCAATGTCACGAACAATGCGGCCCTGACCTTCAACCGCTCGGACAGCACGAGCTTCGCCGGCACCATCGACGGCACGGGCCGGGTCAGGCAGAACGGCAGCGGCACGCTGACGCTCTCGGGCACCAACGGCTATAGCGGCGGCACGTTCATCAACGCCGGCACGGTCCAGGTGACGACCGATGCGAACCTGGGCGCGGCGACCGGCTCGGTCACGCTCAACGGCGGTGCGCTTCTTGCGACCGGGGCTTTCACCAGCGCACGCAACGTGCTGTTGACGGGCAACGGCGCCATCGGTTCGAACGGCGCGCTCACGATGAGTGGCGTCTTCAGCGGCTCCGGCAACCTGTCGGTGAACAGCGGTGCCGGTGCGATCACGATGACCAATGCCGGCAACGATTTCGGTGGCGTCGTGAACCTGTCGGGCGGCGCGACGCAGATCAACGACGTGAACGCCCTGACGCTCGGCACACTCAACACCGGCGCGCTGACCGCCACGAGCCATGGCGCCTTGAACCTGGGCAGTGGTGTCGCCGCCTCCCTGAATGCCGCCAGCAACGGCGGCGCCATCACGCAGACCGGCGCGCTGAGCGTGGCCGGCACGAGCACGCTGAACGCCGGCACGGGTGCCGTCACGCTGGCGAATGCCAACAACGATTTCGGCGGTGCCGTGACCCTGACGGGCGGCGCCACACAGATCAACGACGTGAACGGCCTCACGCTCGGCACGCTGAATACAGGCGCGCTGACCGCCACGAGCCATGGCGCGTTGAACCTGGGCAACGGCACCGCGGCTTCGTTGAAYGCCGCSAGCAACGGCGGYGCCATCACSCAGACCGGCGC
>NZ_JBFUHN010000026.1:0-77318 GCF_056402375.1 Variovorax sp. P4_B10
GTTCAGGGCGCGCTCACGCCGACGGTGTGCTCTGCTCCGCGAATGTCCCCCGGCGCGGCCTARGGCCGCAGGCCTCCTCCTTTATTTCGCTGCGCAGAGCACACCATCGGCGTGATCGCTCAGCGCAGYGGTTGATCGGCCGCAAACCAGCAGCGTGCCCCGTGCACAGGGCACCGGGTGCTCCCCGCAGCGAAATAAAGGAGGAGCGAAGCGGGGGACATTCGCGGAGGGGAGCACCCGGTGGCCTGTGCACACGCCCTGAAGGCCCCACACACCAATGACCCAACACATCCGAGAACAACGCGCCCCCGGCTTCTGGCCTTTGGCGATCGTGTTCGCCCTCTTCGTGCTGTTCCTCTACGGCCCGATGATCACGATCTTCATCCTGAGCTTCCAGGGCCCCGAGGGCGGCCTGACCTTCCCGCTGCGCGGGTTGTCGCTGCACTGGTTCTACAAGCTGGCCGAGGGTTTGGGCACCGTCGACATCGGCGCAGCCTTCAGGCGCTCGCTGGCACTGGGCGCGGTGGTGATGGCCTTCACCGTCGTGCTGTCGGTGCTGGCCGGGCTCGCGTTCCGCAAGAAACTCAAGGGCGGCAACGCCCTGTTCTTCGTCACGGTCGCGAGCCTCATCATGCCGTCGATCATCATTTCGCTCGGCATCGGCCTGCAGTTCCGCCTGCTCGACACCGGCATCAAGGGCGTGCTTGCGGCGATGGACGCCACCACGCTGCTCGAAGGCTACGGCACCGCGCTCGGCCTGTTCAGTTCCGCCCTGGGTGCTCACCTGACATGGACGCTGCCCTTCGGCCTGCTCATCATGTTCGCGGTGTTCAACCGCTTCAACCCGGCCTACGAGGAAGCCGCGCGCGACCTGGGCGCCACGCCGTGGCAGACCTTCCGCTTCGTGGTGCTGCCGTTGATCGGCCCGTCGATCGTCGGCATCGGCATGTTCGGCTTCACGCTGTCGTGGGACGAGATCGCCCGCACCTCGCAGGCCATCGGCGACGTCAACACGCTGCCCCTCGAGCTGCAGGGGCTGACGTCGACGGTCACGACGCCTTCGATCTATGCGCTGGGGACGGTGACCACCGTCGTTTCGCTGCTCGTCATGGCCGCGGCGCTGGGCACGGCTGCGCTTCTGCGTCGCAGGGCCGTGCAGCCGCACTGACCTACACGGCCGCCGCGCGCCTCAACCGAAGTAGGGGTGCTCCACGGGGAACAGCGCCCGTTTGACGAAAGTGCGCCATTGCGCCGGCGCGCGCGAGCCCAGCACGATCAGACCCGCGCTGTAGGCCTGCGCCCGGTACTGCGGCGTCAAGCCCGCGAGAGCCTGTTCGGCCTGGCGCGGGTCCTTGCTGGTCTTCAGGACATTCACAAATGCGCGCATTCGCTGCGCGTCCTCGGGCGACAGGTACTTGAGCAACGCCATCTGCCTGTCTGTCGACCGCCCATGCTTGATGGCGAGGCCGACGCCAGGCAGCAGCGACTCGAAGTTGCCGACCGTCATCGCTTGGCCGGCATCGAGCGCCTTTGCCACCTGCTTCTGGCTCGCGCCTTCCGACGCGCCGATGAGTACCAGCAGGGACACGGACGGCTGCGCGTTCGCAGTTGCAATGTCGAAGGCCTTGTCCAGATTGCCGCGGCTCATCTCGATGTAGCCGAACGTCGCGCTGTCCGGTGGAATGTCCTTGCCGGTGCGAAGAAGCTGCTGCATCTGAAGGAAACTCGACTTGGCCGCAAGGTCGTCGATCGACACGGTCTCGCCCTGCTCGATACGCCGGATGCGCGCCAGGTCGTCGGTCGTGATGTTGCTGAGGAAGAGCGCCTTGGCCCCTGCTCTTTCGTAGGCGCGGCGCGCTTCGGGCCAGGCCTGCTCACCGGCCCAGGCATGCCCCGCGGCAAAGGCGTACCAAGCGCTGTCCGGGTGCTCCGCCGCGCCCTTCTTGAACGCCGCGTCCTTGGCAGCGCCGTCGCTCATGCAGCGCACTACCAAGTAGCCCAGGTCTTCCGCCTCGGGGTGGGATCGGGCCAGCGCGCGATGCTGGCTGCAGACGCGCTCGCGCTCTTCGGGCGTCTCGGCCTGGTTCTGCTGTTCGCGCAGCGAAGCGACTTCGAGCGGCGCGCGCGCCAGCCGCGCGGCAATGATCTGTGCGCGACTTTCGGGGGCAAACTGATCGGCCGCAGCCAGCCATTCGAGCAGGTAGGCCGACTGGCCCGAGTCCCACTTGCCGTGCGTCTCAATGAGCGCCTTGCGGTCGCTCTCGCTGTCGACCATGTTCAGGACGTTGTTCGCCGAGCGGGTTTCCGGGCCGCTGACGACCGAGCGCATGCCGCCGCTGCTGCCCTTGCTGGTGGTGATCTGCCGGGGCGGCGGTTCGAACAGCGCGTCGGCGGACTGCGTCGACCAGCGCGGCGCGCCGAGCTTTCTTTCGGGCGGCGGAGTTCCCTGCCCGTACACCGCCGTCCACGCCACCAGCGGCGCCGCCGCGGCCACGTTGTAGACGTAGCGCACTCCGATCAGCTCGGAGCTGGCGGAGAACGATTCGATCTCCTGCCCCTCAGCCGTGCGCGCGCTCACCTCGACCGGCTTGTCCGCCTCAACCTCGAAGTGCCGCGTGCCGCCCGGCGGGATCGTCCCGCTGCTGCCGCCCACGCGAACCTTCACCTCGCGATCGAGCCCGTTGTAGGCAATCACGCTGGCGCTGCCGAGCGTGGTGCTGATGCCCATCAGGCTCGCGATCACACCGCCGGCCACGGTGAGACGCGCCGCGCCGGCCCACCAGCCATCCGCGGTCTGGAACCGCGACCAGGCATCGAGCTTCGTCTGGCGCGGGCGTTCGTTTCCGTTCGTCAGCGTAGCGTAGGTCGTTGGCACCACGGGCGCTGCCGGCGTGTCGCCAGCGGGGATCTGCGACAGGGCGACGTCGGCCAGGCGGGCCTCGGTGCCCAGCAACTGGTCGAGTGCCGCCCTGCGCAGGCTGCCCAGGGCACGCACCATGGGCCGCACCCAGCTGTCCGAGGCCCGGATCCATTCGTTGATGTTTTCGCGCGTCGGGTAGCCGAAGCTGAATTCGCCCACCATCGCCGCCCAGCTCTCACGGCCCATCAGCGCCAGTGCCACGGGTCCAGCCTCGATGCCGGGTGCATCCTTTGCGATCTCGGCCATGCCGCTGAAAAGTGCGCTGGCGTTCGCCAGCACACGCTGGGCCTCGGCTTCGTTGGTCTTGCGCTTGGCCGTGACCATGACCAGGGTGTTGAGCATGGCCAACTGCAAGTCGATCAGGTCCGCCTCGACGTGCTCGGCGTAGTGCAGAAGTCGCAACTGGGCCAGCCACCCCGCCTCCCACTCGAGGCCCCGCACAGCGGCCAGCGCGTGCAGCGTGGAGCGACAGCGACGGTCGTGCGCCTCGAGGTCGTGCTCGACCGCGGCGATATCGCGTGCGACTTCGTCGATGGCCCCTGCCAGGTCGCGCTTCCTGATCGCCTTGCCGCGATGCTCCAGGCGTGGGCCTTCGCTCTTGGCGATGCCGTCCTGCACGGCTACCAGCGCGGCCCGTTCGTGCCGCAGCGCCTCGAGCCGCTCGAGCGCGTCCGACAGCGATTCCGGGTAAAGCCCCGGCAACGCAGCGGCCACGTCCGAGGCGCTGATTCGCTCGAACAGTTGCTCGGCCGTGTGCTGCGAACGCGTGACGGCCCGCCCCAGGTACACGCCGAGGTAACGCCGCTTGTACGACTCCCGGTCGTACTCCGCGTCGAGCGCCTGCGCCGCGGCTTCGCGCGTGAAGGCCTCCGGCGGAGGGACGACGTGGCTGATCATGGCGCCGCAAATGCGCTCGCGGAAGGCAGACGCTTCGTCGAAAAGCTCCCATGCGGAGCTTTCACGGGTTTCGGCCGGGAGGTAGACCTTCTTCGCATTTTCCTCGCGCTCATGGCTGGCGGGGTGCGTGGCCCACATGCGTGACACCGACACCCTGTTGCGCTTGAAGATGCGATGTGCCGCGGGGCCGCCCGCAGGCACGGGAGGCGGGACGCCGTAGGCCGGGTCGTCATAGATCACGCGCAGCTTCTGGATGATCAGGGACTGGATGTCGTAGAGGTCGAGCGCGGCGCTGCCCTTGTGCAGTTGCTGGTTGGCGAACTCGAGGGTCCGGTCCCAGGCCGCGTCGGCCGCCTGCATCTTGTAGAGCGCATTGATCAACGCGTCGCTGCCCGCCAGGCTCACCGACACGCGGTCGGCCTGGAACTCCATCTCCCGCGACAAGGCGCGGTCGGCCAGCACCACGAGGCGGAACAGGCTGTCCACCACCGAGCGGATGGACCACACCAACAGCGAAAACAACCAACCGATCCAGGCGATGCGGATGTCGGTGCGCGAGAGGCCTTCGAGAAAGCGGTCAAGCCCGTCGCGCTTGGCCACGATGTGCGCCGCGATCTGCTGCGCCAAGTAAACCCAGCGGCCGACCGCCATGCTGCGCTGTGCAAAGTGCCCGAACTCGTGCGCGAGCACCGCCTTGAACTCGGAAACAGTCAGCACGTTGACCAGCGGCAGCCCGATCTCCAAGTTTTTCTTCGAGGGAAGAAAGAAATTGAGCAGCGAGAGGTCGTAGAACACCGCCGCATTGACCCGCGACGACACGTAGACCTTGGCCGGCCGCGGCGCCCGGGCTTCATCCGCGAGCCGGTGGAGAAAGGCGAAGAGCCGGGGCTGCTCAGCCGCAGTGATCTCGGTCAGGCCGCCCATTTCGCCGCGCCGCACGAATACCAGCGCCTTCAGCATGAACACCGCGAGGAACGCAGCGCCGAAGCCCACCAGCGTCAGCAGCATTCCGTCGCGCGACCCATATATCGAAGCTCGGAAGGAGAAGTAGGCCTTCCACGCGAGCCAGCCCGAGAACAGAAGATAGGCCGCCACGAACGCCAGCAGCGCCACCATTGCAAGCCACGCCTGTCGCCTGTAGGCGGGCGACGCCTTCGCGAGTTGACTCCCTGCGCCAGCGGGGCCCGCTGGATAAAGTTGATCGACCATGTTTCTCCCTCTTCCTCGCATAAATCGTTGCTCTTCGGACCTGCGGCTAGCACCTATCGGTCCATGCCGCCGATAATTCCACCTCGTTGCGTGTGGATTCTTACATTTGCAAACAAACAGACAGAGGGAAAAAGTGCTCGAGAAACTCAATGAATTCACGGAAAGCCACGGCGAGTTGCGCCGTGGCCAAGGCCTCGTCACCGGAACCATCGCACTGAGCCTGGGCATCCTGTGCTTCCTGGGCGTGCTGGCTTTCCACTTTCCGCAGTACCTCACCACGCCCGAGCTGCGCAAGAGCTACAACGTCGACGTGATGCGCTTCATCCTGCTGGCGGCGCTGGTGGTGTCGGGCGGGCTTTCGCTGGTCAACATCATCTTCAACCGCTCGCGCTGGCTGTCGTCGGCCGCGTTCCTGCTGGTGGTGGCCTCGGCCCTGCTCGGCGGGCACAAGGTGCCGGTGCACGACTTCGCCGACAACACGCCCTACATCGGGCTGGACTGGTTCATCCTCGACCTCCTGGGCTCGTCGCTGATCTTCATCTTCATCGAGAAGCTGTTCGCGCTGCGAAAAGACCAGCCCGTGTTCCGTGCAGAGTGGCAGACCGACTTCCACCACTTCGTGGTGAACCACATGATCGTGGGCTTCGTGCTGCTGGCCACCAACCTGATGGTGCACAAGCTCTTCGGCTGGGCCGCCAACGACGGCATCCGCGGCTGGGTCGGCGGCCTGCCGTTCTGGGCCGGCCTGCTGTTGATCGTGCTGGTGGCCGACCTCGTGCAGTACTGGACGCACCGCGCCTACCACGAGGTGCCCGTGCTGTGGCGCCTGCACGCGGTGCACCACAGCGTCAAGAGCATGGACTGGATGGCGGGCTCGCGCCAGCACATCCTGGAGCTGCTGATCACGCGCACGCTGGTGCTGGCGCCGATCTATGTCTTCGGTTTCAGCAAGGAAGTGATCGACGCCTACATCGTGGTGGTCGGCTTCCAGGCGGTGTTCAACCATTGCAACGTGAGCGTGCGCCTCGGGCCGCTGCGCTACATCATCGTCACGCCCAACTTCCACCACTGGCACCACAGCCAGGATATCGAGGCGCTCGACAAGAACTACGCGGCGCACTACGCCTTCCTCGACTACATCTTCGGCACCGCGGTGAAGAGCACCAAGCTCTGGCCCGAGAAATACGGCGTGCTGGGCGACTACGTGCCCAATGGCTTCCTCAAGCAGTTGAAGTTCCCGTTCGTCTGGAAAGGATGATGCGCGCCGCTCTTGTTCGCGCCGCCGCGCTCGTGGCTGCGGCGGGTGCCGCGCTGCTGCTTTCGGCCTGCGCCACCCGGGTCGACCTGCCCACCAAGGATGCCGGCCTGCGCCTGCGCGTGCAAAGTTCCGTCATCGCGCCGGGCAACGGCGGCGAGCTCATCGCGGCCGACGCGCTGGCGCCCGGCGACATCCTGCTGACCTCGATCGCCACGGTCAATTCCTTCGGCATCCGCCTGGGCACCTTCTCGCCGGTGAGCCACGCGGTGCTCTACCTGGGTGACGGGCAGATCGCCGAAGCCGTGGGCACCGGCGTGCGCGCGCGGCCGCTGGCCGACGTGGTGGACGAAGAGCAGATGGTCGTAGCTTTCCGCGTGCCCGGCCTCGACGCAACAGGCGTCGAGAAGATCCGCACCTGGGCCAACTCGCAGGTCGGCGCCCGCTACAACACCACGGGCGTGCTGCTGAACGCGCCCTTCGTGCTGAACCGGCGCCTGTGCGAGTTGCCGCTGATCCCGGCCTCCGTCAGCAACTACTGCATCAGCGGCATGGCGATGGTGCAGCTGGGCGCGAGCCGCGACGACCAGTTCTTCTGCTCGCAGTTCGTGCTCGAGGCTTACCGGCAGTCCGGCCTGCCGATCACCGCGGCCGATCCGCGCTGGGTGAGCCCGGCCGACCTGCTGCACATGCGCGAGGGCGACGTGCCCTCGATCGCCGCCACGCAGCCGCTGCGCTACATCGGGCACCTGAAGTACAACGCGCCGCCGCTGCTGGCGGCGGATGGGCCCTGACTGTCTTGAGCGCTGCTTTCCAATTCGACGTCGTCGTGGTCGGCGCCGGTGCCGCCGGCCTGTTCTGCGCAGCGCTGGCCGGCCAGCGCGGGCTCAAGGTGCTGCTGGTCGACCACAGCGAAAAAGTCGGCGAGAAGATTCGCATCTCGGGCGGCGGCCGGGCCAACTTCACCAACCGCGACCTCGACGTGCGCGCGCCGCAGCGCCATTTCATCGGCGACAACCCGAACTTCTGCCGCTCGGCGCTGTCGCGCTATGCGCCGCAGCAGTTCATCGACCTGGTGCAGAAGCACGGCATCGCGTACCACGAGAAGCACAAGGGGCAGCTGTTCTGCGATGGCTCGTCGCAGCAGATCGTCGACATGCTGCTGGCCGAATGCGCGGCGGGCGGCGTCACGCGCTGGCAGCCGTGCAAACTCGGGAACATTGCCTTTTCAGCAGCCACATCCGATGGAACGGGCGCCGGGAGCTATCAAATTGATAGCGATCGAGGCCCCATCGAGACGCCGAAGCTCGTGGTGGCGACGGGCGGCCTGTCGATCCCCCAGATCGGGGCCTCCGACTTCGGCTACCGCCTCGCCGCGCAGTTCGGCCTGCGCGTCATCACGCCCCGCCCGGCCCTCGTGCCGCTGACTTTCGGCGGCGAAGCCTGGGCGCCCTATGCCGAACTGGCCGGGCTGGCGCTGCCGGTGCGGATCGAAACCGGGGCCAGGAAGGAAAAGACGACTTTCCTCGAAGACCTGCTGTTCACCCACCGCGGACTCTCGGGCCCGGCCGTGCTGCAGATCTCGAGCTACTGGAAGCCCGGAACGCCGCTGACGCTCGATTTCGCGCCGGGCGTGGACGTGGCCGAAGCCCTGGGCGAAGCCAAGCTCCGCTCGAAAAAGCGCATCGCCAACGAGCTGGCCACGCTGGTGCCCTCCCGGCTGGCCGACGCCTGGGTCGGGCAGGACCCGGCCCTGCAGCGCCCCGTCAACGAAGCCGCCGACAAGGCGCTGGCCGCCCTGTCCGAGCGCATCGCCCGCTGGCAGATCACCCCCAGCGGTACCGAGGGCTACAAGAAGGCCGAAGTCACGGCCGGCGGCGTCGACACCCGGGACCTGTCCTCCCAGACCATGGAATCGAAGCAGCCGGGCCTGTATTTCATCGGCGAAGTGGTCGATGTGACGGGCTGGTTGGGCGGATACAACTTCCAATGGGCCTGGGCAAGCGCCCATGCGTGCGCAACCGCGCTATAATCGCGGGCTAACTTTTGGCCTTCCCTCAACGGCCACAAAATTTTTCAGTTGAGGAACCCCGGCTTTGGGCCTCGATCTCCCCGAGCCAACTTCAGTTCAACGATTCATCAATGACCACCATCCGCGTTAAAGAAAACGAGCCCTTCGACGTCGCCCTGCGCCGCTTCAAGCGCACCATCGAAAAGCTCGGCCTGCTGACCGACCTGCGTGCCCGCGAGTTCTACGAAAAGCCGACCGCCGAGCGCAAGCGCAAGAAGGCAGCCGCCGTCAAGCGCCACTACAAGCGCGTGCGCAGCATGCAGCTCCCCAAGAAGCTGTACTAAGCAACGCCCAGGGCAGCTGGCCTTCGACGAAAGTCACCGCCAGCGCCCCGTTGCCTCAGCCGCGCCAGGGAAACCTGCCGCGGCTTTTGTTTTTTCCGAAAGGTTGCGAATGACACTCAAAGAACAGATCACCGAAGACATGAAGACGGCGATGCGCGCCAAGGACTCCGAGCGCCTCGGCACCATCCGCCTGCTGCTGGCCGCCCTGAAGCAGAAGGAAGTCGACGAGCGCATCGAACTCGACGACGCCATGGTCGTCGCCATCGTCGACAAGATGGTCAAGCAGCGCAAGGACTCGATCGCCGCGTTCACGACCGGCGGCCGCGCCGACCTCGCCGACAAGGAAAGCGCCGAGATCAAGGTGCTCGAGGTCTACCTGCCGCAGCGCATGAGCGCCGACGAAGTGGCAACCGCAGTGAAGGCCATCGTGGCCGAACTCGGCGCCAGCGGCCCCGGCGACATGGGCAAGGTGATGGGCGTGGTCAAGACCCGCCTCGCCGGCAAGGCCGACATGGGCCAGGTCAGCGCCGCCGTCAAATCCGCGTTGACGGGCGCCTGATGAGCGACGGCAGCCGCCCCTCCGACCCGATCCTCAAGGCCTGTGCCTGCCTGGTCGACGCAAGGGGCCGGCTGCTGGTGTTCCGCCATCCCGAAGACGGCAACATGCAGTTGCCCAAGGGCACCATCGAGCCCGGCGAATCGCCCGAGGTGGCGGTGCGCCGCGAGCTGCTCGAAGAGTCGGGCATCGACTTCACCGGCGAGCTGCAGTCGCTCGGCACGCTGGACCGCGAATGCGAGGCAGGTGTCGAGGGCAACACCCACCGCCATCCGCAGCACTGGCACCTGTTCCTGATGCGCGCCGAGGGCGCTCTGCCGGAGACCTTCGCGCACACCGCCACCGGCAGCCCCGAAGAAGAAGGCCTGGTGTTCCTGTTCAGCTGGCTCGAGGCCGGCGACCTCACCGGCGACTTCGCCCTGCCCTACCGCCAGACCATCGAACGCGTCCGCACGGCCCTGCTGCTTGCCGCCTGAGCCTGCCCTGCCTCACGCCGCGGCGCGCACGGCCATGTACAGCCCCAGCAGCGCCAGCCCGCTCAGGAAGCAGCGCCGGAACACCGCCACCGGCAGCCGCTGCCGCAGCCAGGTCCCGATCGCCATGCCGCCGATGGCCGGCACCAGCATCGCGACCGACCCGCCCACCGCCGACATCGGATAGCCGCCGTTGCCCGCCAGCCCTATGGCGAGCACCACGGTGGAGGTGGTGAACGAAATCCCCATGGCCTGGATCAGCGCATCGCGCTGGAACCCCAGGGCCTGCAAATAAGGCACGGCCGGCACCACGAACACACCGGTCACGGCCGTCACCAATCCGGTCGCGGCGCCCACCAGCGGCCCCAGCCAGCGCTCGTGCGGCGCGGGCACATGCAGTTGCCGCCCCGTGAGCCCCCAGAGTGCATAGGCCAGCAGCGCCACCCCGAGCGCGACCGAGGCCCAGGCGCCCCCGGGCGCGCCAAGCCACAGCGCGCCGCCCAGCGTGCCCACCACGATCCCCGCCTGCATGCCGCCGATGCGGCGCAGCACCGGCCGGAAGGTCGCGCGCGGCCCGGTCTGCCAGAAGTTGGTGATCAGCGAAGGCGCGATCAGCAGCGCGGCCGCCCGCACCGGCGCCATCCAGAGCGCGAGCAGCGCCATCGACACGGTCGGCAGCCCGAGCCCGATCACGCCCTTGATCACACCGGCCAAAAGAAACACAGCGGCGGCCGCGGCCCAGTGGCCCGTTGCCAGTTCGTTCGATATCGTCATTGCCGGGCAAGTCTGCCGGCCGGGGCCGCCCCTGAAAATGCGGCATTCGCGCAGCCGGCCTCAGGCACAGGCTGAGGCTCCCGTGCTACCTTGCAGCCCACCATGCGATTCGATCTCACCGACCTGCGGCTCTTTCTCAACGTCGTCGAGGCCGGCAGCCTCACCGCCGGCGCCGAGCGCTCGCACATGACGCTGGCCTCGGCCAGCCAACGCGTGCGCGGCATGGAAGAGGCCCTCGGCAGCCCGCTGCTCACGCGCCACGCGCAGGGCGTGCGCCCCACCGAGGCCGGCCGCACGCTGCTGCACCATGCGCGCGTCGTGCTGCAGCAGATGGAGCGGCTGCGCGGCGAGCTCGGCGAATACGGCCAGGGCCTCAAGGGCCACGTGCGGTTCATGTGCGGCACCTCGGCGCTGAACGAGCACCTGCCCGAGGTGCTGAGCCGCTTTCTCGCGCAGCATCCGCGCATCTCGGTCGACCTCGAGGAACGCCCGAGCCCGGACTCCGTCGACGCGCTGCGCGCCGGCCTGTGCGACATCGGCATCGTCTCCGACGCGGTCGGCACCGAAGGTCTCGAATGCCACCCCTTCCGCCGCGACGACCTCGTGCTCGTGATGCCGCGCGGCCATGCGCTGGCCGGACGCCGGCGCGTGCACCTGGCCGAGGTGGCCGACAGCGAATTCGTTGGCCTGACCGAGGACAGCGCGCTGCAGCAACTGGTGACCCAGCATGCCCGCGCGCTCGGCAAGCACCTGGCCTACCGCGTGCGCGTGCGCAACTTCGAGGCCGTGTGCGGGATGGTCGAGCACGGCATCGGCGTGGGCATCGTGCCGCAGACCGCGGCCGTGCGCTGCGCCCGCTCGATGAAGATCGCTCGCGCCGCGCTCGCCGATGCCTGGGCCGAGCGCACGCTGATGGCCTGCGTGCGCTCGTCGGAAGACCTGCCGCTCAATGCGCGGCGGATGCTCGAGCACCTGCTGGCGCCTCTCGACGCCGCTACGACGAAGTGACCGGCCGCCCCTGGCGCGCACGCGCCGCGACGAAGGCATCGAAGGCCTCGCTGCTGGTCTTGCGCGGCACGTAGCCGAAGCGCTCCTTCAGCGCCGTGTTGAGCAGCACCGGCCGGTAGCGCAGGAAGTCGAGCTGCTCAGGGCCGTAGCGGCTTACGCCAAGCGCCGATCCCACGGAGAGCGCCGCCTTGAGCACGCCGGCCGGCCAGCCGGTCGCCTGCTTGCCGAGGCGCGATGCGATCTCGTGGATGGTGAGCACGCCGTCGCCCGCCAGGTTGTAGCAACCGGCCGGCGCGCCGCCGAGCGCATGCGCGATGGCGCCGGTCACATCCTCGTCCCACACGAACACGAAGGGGCTCGCGCTGCCGCGAATGGCGATCAGTCGCTTCTTCTCGAACAGCGCGGTGATCTGGTTGTCGACCCGCTCGCCGAGGATGGTGCCGATGCGCAGCACGGTCTGCGCGAGCGCGGGATGCTTCACGCGCCACGCCGCGAGCATCTCTTCGACCTGCCGCTTGTGGTCGGCATACGCGAACACCGGGTTGCCGCGCAGCGGCTGCGACTCGGTGATCCATGGCGGGTTGTCCGCGTGGTAGCCATAGGCCGCACCGCTCGACGACACCACGATGTGCCGCACGCCCTGCGCCACGCAGGCCTCGAGCACGTTGCGCATGCCGCCCACGTCGACCGAGTGCTCGAAGGCGCGGTTCGAATCCTTGCCCGGCGTGACGATCGAGGCCAAGTGCACGACCGTGTCGATGGCGTGTTCGGCGAGGGTTTGCGCAATGCCGGCATCGCGCACGTCCTGCTGGCGATAGATCACGCCCGGCAGTTGCCGCTGCGCGGGCACCTCGCGCACATCGAGCGCCACGACGACTTCGAGCGAATGCCCCGCCAGCGCCGACAACACGCCACGCCCGAGAAACCCGTCGCCGCCCGTCACGAGCACCCGCCTTGCCGCGGGCATGGCCTGTCCCGCGCTCATGGGACGGCGGGCTTGCGCCCCCACCAGCTCGCCAGCGCGAGGCCCGCGATGATGTCCCAGAAGCCCCACACGCCGGCCACCACCGCCATGCCGCCCAGCCCCCCGAAGAAGCTGAAGATCAGCACCAGCCCGAGTCCCGCGTTGCGGATGCCGACCTCGATCGACACCGCACGCCGGTCGTAGTCGGCCAGGCCCGACAGGCGTGCGCACAGGTAGCCCGTGCCGAAGGCCAGCGCGTCGTGGACCACCACGGCCATCAGCACCAGCCCCACGTAGTCGAGGAAGTAGCGCCAGTTGCCCGCGATCGCACCCACGATGAACGCGATCAGCGCCAGGAAGCTCAGGATCCGCGCCGGCTTCTTGATGCGCGCCGTGAACCGCGGCAGCCTGTGCGCGCAGGCCACGCCCAGCACGAAGGGAATGCCGATGATCATCACGATGTGGCCCAGCATGTCGAACGGGTCGAGCGCGATGGTCTTGAGCAGCGCGGACGCCGTCGGATGCAGCCCGCCCCAGAACGCGAAGTTCAGCGGCATGACCACGATGGAGAGCGCATTCGAGATCGCCGTCATCGACACCGACAGCGCCACGTTGCCGCCCGCACGGTGCGTGAGGATCTGCGAGATGTTCCCCGGCGGGCAGCAGGCCACCAGGATCATGCCCAGCGCGATGCTCGGCCCGGGCTTCAGGATCAGCGTCAGCACGAAGGTCACGGCCGGCAGCACGATGAACTGCGCGCCGATGCCCACCGCCATCGCGCCCGGCATGCGCGCCACGCGCCTGAAGTCGTCGATGCGCGTGTCGAGCGCAATGCCGAACATCAGGAAGCCCAGCACTACGTTGAGCGCCACCAGCGAGGCGGGATTGAAATGCAGTCTGATTTCGTCGACGGGCAGCATGGCGAGGTGGCCCTCTGTTCAGGATGGGTCGGCCAGCGCCGCGGCCGCGCGGCGGACGGCCGCGCGGTAGGTGTCCTTGTGCACGTAGTACGCCATGCGCTCCAGCTTCAGGTACTTGAAGCCGCCCGACAGGTCCGGTGGCGGCCCCTGCACCGCCGCGCGCAGCGCGGCGGCCTTGGGCGACCCCGCGGCCTTCGCACGGAAGTAGCGCGCCAGCAGCTCGGCCTGCTCGTAGCGCCCCTGCCAGCCGATGCCGCTCGCCTCGATCATGCCGAGCACCGCGATGTTCTCGAAGCGCGGCGAGAAGATGTTGAGGTAAAGCCGCGGCGCCATGCCCTGCCAATTGAGCAGCTCGCGGTCGATGAAGGGGTAGTGCAAGGCATAGCCGGTGGCGGCGAGGATCAGGTCGTAGTCGCGCGCGCTGCCGTCCTTGAAATGCACGGTGTGCCCGTCGAGCCGCGCGACGTCTGCGCGCACGCCGATGTCGCCATGGCCGACGTGGTGCAGCACCAGCGAATTCACGATCGGGTGCGACTCGTACATCTTGTAGTCGGGCTTCGGAAAACCGAAGCGCACCGGGTCGCCGGTGAACCACTTGAGCACCGTCGAATCGATTTTCTGCTTGAGCCACGGCGGCAACGGCCGCTTGCCGCCCAGCGTGTCGGCCGGCCTGCCGAACACGTACTTCGGCACGAAGTAGTAGCCGCGCCGCACCGAGATGTCGACGCTCCGTGCGTAGTGCACCGCATCGACCGCGATGTCGCAGCCCGAGTTGCCCGCACCGACGATCAGCACGCGCTTGCCCTTGAAGCGCTCGGGGTGCTTGTAGTCGCTGGTGTGCAGCAGCTCGCCGTCGAAGTGGCCTTCGAACTGCGGCCGCTTGGGCTCGGCGAGCGTGCCGTTGGCGATGACCACGCCCTTGTACTCGGCGGTCTCGATGCGGCCATCGCCCGCGTCGATGCTCACGCGCCAACGCGTGTCGGGCGCGTCGCTGACCGGCTCCACGCGCAGCACCCGCGTGTTGAAGCGAAAGTGCGGCCTCAACCCGAAATGCTCGGCGAAGTCGCTGAAGTAGCGGCGCAGCTCGCGATGGCTCGGGTAGTCGGCCACCGCATCGGGCATCGGGAACTCGGTGAACTCGGTGGTCTTCTTGCTCGATATCAGGTGTGCCGAGTGGTAGACCGTGGAGCGCGGGTTGCCGATGTCCCACAGGCCGCCCACATCGCTGTGCGCCTCGAAGCCCTGGAACGGAACGCCGTGCTTCTGCAGATTGCGTGCCCCGGCGAGCCCGGAAGGGCCGGCGCCGATGAGGGCGATCTGTTCGTGTGTGGGTACGTTGTCGGGCATCAGGTCGGTGGCTGTTTTTCGGAGAGACCGGGAATGGCGGTGGCGCCGGCCTCGCCCACACGCGGCTTGCGCGGTTGCCCGCGCAGCAGCTGGTCGTGCAGCTTCCCGGGCAAGAGGTCGAGCAGCTTCGAGAGCCACCCGATGCGGCGCGGCAGCACGATCTGCTCTCGCCCCGCGCCCACACCCGCCAGCAATCGATGCGCGGCCGTGTCAGCTTCGAGCAGGCCCGGCATCGCGAAGCGGTTGCCCGCGGTCAGCGCAGTGCGGATGTAGCCGGGGCTGACGGTGTGCACCGTGAGGCCCGTCCCGCGCAGCTCGGCGCGCAGGCTTTCAAGATAACGGATCAGGCCCGCCTTGCTGGCGCAGTAGGCGCCGTTGCCCGGCATGCCGCGCCAGCCCGCGATGCTGGCGATGCCGACCAGCGCGCCGCGCTGCTGTGCACGCATCGGCTTCACGAAAGGCTGGAAGGTGGTAGCCGCGCCGAGCAGGTTGATCTCTAGCATGCGGCGCAGCACGGGCAGGTCATCGGCCTCGGCCGTGTCGAAGCCACCGGCCACGCCCGCATTGGCGATCACGAGGTCGGGTACGCCGGCGCGGGCCATCCAATCGGCGGCCATGGCCTGCATGGCCGGGCCGTTCGACACATCGGGCGTGTAGACCGCGCAGCGCTCCGGCGCGAGTGCAGCGAGCGCCTCGAGCTTCGCGACGTCGAGTCCGACCAGCGCCACCTGCGCGCCACTGCCGATCAGTTCGCGAGCCAACGCCTGGCCCAGGCCACCACAGGCTCCGGTGAGGACGACGTTGCGAAACGGCAAGGGCATGGGCGATGAGGTAGCGAGTCGGGTGGCAAAACGCAGCCACTTTAGCCGTGCATCGCCAACGCGCTCCCCGGCGTTTTCCCTTGCGAAGGGCCGGTGCTTCAGCGAACCTCCACCACCACCTGCCCTGGCGTCACGACGCTGATCACGCCGCCCCACATGCATTGCAGCGTGCAGCCATCGTGCAATGCAGGCTGGCCGCCCAGTTGCACCATGGTTGCACCAGGCACCCAGGGCACGGGCGTCGCCGGCATGCACGGCATCGGCGTCAGCACACCCGCCGCGGCAGCGGTGGCCGATGCCACCGTGGGATTCGCAAGGCTGCGGCACAGGCCGAAAGGCGCGATGTTGAGGAAGGGCACGCTGTCCTGCACATTGCCGGGCGGTCCGGCAGGCATCGCGGCAACCTTCGGCGTCGCGTTGAAAGCCGAAGGCGCGAGCCCCATCGAGCACGAGATCTGGGCACCACTGCACACCTGCATCGGCATACGCACGCTCCTTCGTCCACGGACGATTTGCACCGGTTCCAGCTTAGCGATGCACGCGCGGAGTGCAAGCGCCAAGCGGCAAGACTGCGCTCGGCTACACGGCCGATGGAGATTCGTCGTACCTCCTGAGGTCTAAGGCCGATGGCTGGATTGACGCTCCCATACCCCAAGAATATGGTTGCGCTCCCCGATACCGAGGGGAAGTTTTCGAAGGACGCATGGTGATCGACACAGCGCTTGATTTCATCGCCGACGAGGTCAATGTCCATCTGCGCAAGCGCACGGGCAGCGAGCTCGGTGCAGTCGACATCGGGCCCGTGGTCGACGATCGCGGCAACTGGCTCGGGCTCATCGACACCACGCGCCTCACGCTGTTCCAGATCGACGAGGAGCGGGTGCTGCGCGAGCAGATGCCCGAACGCGCCATCGTCGGCGGCCGCGAGGTGATGCTGCCGCCGCCGCTCAAGCTGAACCTCGTGCTGTTGTTCTCGGGCCGCTTCCAGCAGTACGCGCAGGCCCTGCGCACGCTTTCGCACATCATGGGTTTCTTCCAGGCGCGGCCGCTGTTCACGCCGGCCGACAGCCCCGCATTGCCGGTGGGCCTGGAGCGCGTGGCGCTCGACCTGCTGAGCTACGGGCCGGAGCAGTTGAACCAGATGTGGACCTGCCTGGGTGCGAAGCACCTGCCCTCGGTGGTGTACCGGCTGCGGCTGGTGGCGCTGCAGGACATAGAGCCCATCGGCACGGGCATGCCGGTCATGTCGATCGAGACGTCTTTGCATGGGCGCTGAGATGAAACCTTGCATTTTTGTTCGTCGCGTTGTGTTTGACGTGCGTCGTTCGGGGCGCGATCCCGCCGACGGTGTGCGCAGCGAAGCGAATGTCCCCCGGCGCGGCCTARGGCCGCAKGCCTCCTCCTTTATTTCGCTGCGCAGAGCACACCATCGGCGTGATCGCTCAGAGCACTGGTTGATCGGCCGCAAACCAGCAGCGTGCCTTGTGCRCAGGGCACCGGGTGCTCCCCGCAGCGAAATAAAGGAGGAGCGAAGCGGGGGACATTCGCGGAGGGGAGCACCCGGTGYCCTGTGCACGCGCCCCGAACAACAGCACCCCGAACACAAGCGCCCCATGCAGTTTCACGCATCGCCGTTGATGCAACCCAGCATAGGAAACTGACATGGCCCGCATCGACTTCCGCCCACTCTGGACCCTCGAAGTGCGGCACGCGTTCTTCGGCGGCGCCTGCGATGCGCTCGAGTTCCTGGTGCCGCCGTCCACGCAGCTTGCGCTGGCGGGTGCGCATGCGATCGCAAGGCCGCGTGACGGCCGCCTGCATGTGCTGTACGAAGCCGGCGAAAACGGACAACCGCGCTCCTCGCTCGCGGGCCGGCGCTTCCTGTTCGGCCTGCAGCCGCGCGAGCCTTCGTTCGAACTCATCACCGCGCCCCTTGGCATTGCGTCCGGGGACACGGCGCTCTGGCGCAATGCGCCCGATGCCGATGCGCTCACCGGCCCCGGCGCGGTGCGCACGAGCGGCGAACAGTTGCGCATCGAGCCGCACTCGCTGCAACGCCCGCTGACCGTGCGGCTCTTCGACGCCACCGATACACAGCGGGCACAGAGCATCCTCGACACCGGCGACGAGGCCTGGACGCCGCCAGGCCTGTTCACCCGCGGCGCGTGGCGCGTCGAAGAGGACGATGGCAATGGCCCGCCGCAGAGCTGGCGCCTGCACGTCGAACCCGAACTCGCCGGCGCCTGGGGCCTGCTGGAGCTCACGGTGGACGCCGGCCATATCGCCGCCGGCCACGCCTTCACCCTCTCCTTCACCGCACGCAGCGACACGCTGCGCTACTACGTCGTGGCCAGCCGCTTCGGCGAAGCCGAGTTCAACCAGGTCCAGGTGCTCGACAACGGCTTCGCCGCCGAATCGCGCCCCGCGATCCAGTTCAACCGCGTACTGCCCGCCGCCTTCGGCGCCGGCCACCTGGCGCCCGGCCTGCTCGATCCCTCGGGCAACGCGCGCATTGCCCTGTTCGAAGCCCAGGCCAGCGTCGCGCGCCGCGCGCGCGGGCCTTCGGGGCTGGAACTGCACCGCAACGGCGACCTGCTGATCGGCAACCTGCCGCAGCCCGGCGCCGACCGCCCCGACGCGCAATTCGTCGTCCACCTCTCGCAATCCTGAACTTCCGCAGCAGCAGCAAAGGAGCCTTCGCCATGCCGACCTACCGCACGCCCGACGTCTACGTCGAAGAGATCTCGGTCTTTCCACCCTCGGTGGCCGAGGTCGAGACCGCGATCCCGGCCTTCATCGGCTACACCGGGCAAGCCCGCAAGGTGAGCGCTGGCGACCTGGCCAACCGGCCGACCAAGATCTACAACTTCGCGGAGTACGAGCAGTACTTCGGCGGCCCCGACACGCCCGACATCGGCGTGGCGCTGGTGGCCGACGGCCCGGGCTTCATCGCCACGGTCACGCCGCCCGGCATCACCTACCTGCTGTACTACGCGGTCAAGATGTTCTTCGACAACGGCGGCGGCAAGTGCTACATCGTGTCGGTGGGGGGCTATGCCGACGCCATCGATCTCGCCGATTTCACCGCAGGGCTCGAAGCCGTCGCGCTCGAAGACGAGCCCACGCTGCTCGTGTGCCCCGAAGCCGTCCACCTCACGGGCACGGGCTACGACACGATGTCGCAGAACATGCTGATCCAGTGCGGCACGCTGAAGGACCGCTTTGCGATCCTCGACCTGTTCGCGGGCGAGGGGCCGCAGGACAACACCGCACTCACCGCCAACCGCGCACGGGTCGGCAACAACCACCTGAAGTACGGCGCGCTGTACTACCCCTTCCTGCGCTCCAGTTTCAACCATGCCGTGGCCGGCATCGGCACCAATGTCAACGTCACGATCGGCGGCGGCGCGGCGGCGGCGCTCGACACCCTGCAGACCACCGCCACCGCCGCCTTCAACGCCGCCAAGGCCGCGCTGCTCGACCACTACATCGTGGTGCCGCCCAGCGGCGCGGTGGCCGGCGTGTATGCCGCCACCGACACCGCACGCGGCGTCTGGAAGGCGCCCGCCAACGTCGGCCTGGCCGACGTGGTGGAACCGACGGTGCGTCTCGACAACGCGCACCAGGACGAGCTCAACGTCGACGCCACCACCGGCAAGTCGATCAACGCGATCCGCGCCTTCGCCGGCAAGGGCACGCTGGTGTGGGGCGCACGCACGCTGGCCGGCAACGACAACGAATGGCGCTACGTGCCGGTGCGGCGCTTCTTCAACATGGTCGAGGAATCGGTCAAGAAGAGCACCTACTGGGCCGTGTTCGAGCCGAACGACGCCAACACCTGGGTCAAGGTGCGCGGAATGATCGAGAACTACCTGACGCAGAAATGGCGCGAAGGCGCGCTCGCCGGCGCCACCACCAAGGACGCCTTCTTCGTGCGCTGCAGCCTTGGCACCACGATGAACGCGCAGGACATCCTCGAAGGCCGCATGAACGTCGAGATCGGCATGGCCGCGGTGCGGCCGGCGGAGTTCATCGTTCTCAAGTTCTCGCACAAGCTGCAAACCAGCTGACCGACTGAAACCTTCAAGGAGCCGACGCCATGCCGCAGCAATACCCTCTTCCCGTCTTCCACTTCACCGTCCAGTGGGGCGGCACCCGACTGGGCTTCTCCGAAGTCAGCGGGCTCACGCAGGAGAACCAGGCCATCGAGTACCGCGACGGCTCGTTCCCCGAGTACTCGTCGATCAAGATGCCGGGCCTGCGCAAGTTCAGCAACGTCACGCTCAAGCGCGGGATCATCAAGGCCGACAACGACTTCTTCAAGTGGCTGTCGACCGTCAAGCTCAACCAGGTGGAGCGGCGCGACGTGGTCATCTCGCTGCTCAATGAAGAGCATGCGCCGGTGATGACCTGGAAGATCCACAACGCCTTCCCGGTGAAGGTCGAGGGGCCGGGCCTGAAGGCGGCCGGCAACGAGGTCGCGATCGAGTCGATCGAGATCGCGCACGAAGGGCTGGAACTGCAGAACGACTGACGGCCGCGTGCCGCCATTCACCGCCCTCCACCGCCATGTACACGCCCCCTGTCGGCTTCCACTTCAAGGTGGAAGTGCTCGGACTCACGCCCGCCGCGGACGATCTGCGTTTCACCGAGGTCGGCGGTCTCGCGCTCGAAATCGCCACCGAGGACATGCCCGAAGGCGGCGAGAACCGCTTCGTGCAGCGCTACCCGGGCGTGGCGAAGTACGGTGACCTGGTGCTCAAGCGCGGACTCCTGAAGGACAGCGAGGTCTGGAACTGGGCGCGCCAGTGCATCGAGGACCTGGACGTGACGCCGCACGACGTGGACGTGACGCTGCTGAACCCCGACCACGAGCCGCTCATGACCTGGCACGTGGTCGGCGCCTTTCCGGTCAAGTGGTCGATTGCCGACCTCAATGCGGCGGCCAACACCTTCGTGGTCGAGACGCTGACGCTGGCCTGCAAGTATTTCCGGCTCGACAAGAGCTGAAGGAGGCTTCGATGTCCATCGTCGTCGATGAAGTGGTGATCACGGTCGAGGTCGGCAACGCCGCCGGCGGCGGCACCGCGACCCCACCCGCGCCGGCGGACGACCGGCAGGCGCTGGTGGCGGAGTGTGTCGAGCGTGTGCTCGACATATTGCGCGAACGTGAGGAGCCCTGAGATGAAGGCTTGTCTTTTTGTTCGTCGCTGTGGGCGTTTGGGGTGCTGCTGTTCAGGGCGCGCTCACGCCGACGGTGTGCTCTGCTCCGCGAATGTCCCCCGGCGCGGCCTAGGGCCGCATGCCTCCTCCTTTATTTCGCTGCGCAGAGCACACCATCGGCGTGATCGCTCAGAGCACTGGTTGATCGGCCGCAAACCAGCAGCGTGCCCTGTGCACGCGCCCCGAACACAAGCAACCCGCAACACACCCCGCGGGGGAGTAACTGAAATGCCTTCAGGACAACTCGAAAAACTCCTGGTGCAGGCCTTCAAGGAGCCGGACTGCGCAAGCGGCAGCCAGATCGACACCTTCGAGTCGTACGTGAACCCCAACGAGATCACGCTCGCCTACGAGATGGAGTACGACGCCGCACAGGGCTCGGGCACCACCGGCAGCCGCATGGACTTCAAGAAGGTCAAGCCCGGCGACATGTCGCTGAACTTCTTTCTCGACGGCACCGGCGCCAACGGCGTGAAGATCGACGTGCAGCAGCAGGTCGAGAAATTCCAGACCGTCACCGGCTACAACGGCGACATCCACCGCCCCAACTACCTGCTCGTGGCCTGGGGCACGATCCAGGTGAAGCGCTGCGTGCTCAAGAGCGCGTCGATTGCCTACAAGCTCTTCAAGGCCGACGGCACGCCGCTGCGCGCGACCATCGCCGCCACCTTCGTCGATGCGGTGCCGGACCAGACCCGCGTCGCGCTCTCGCAGGATTCTTCGCCCGACCTCACCCATGTGCGCGTGCTGCGCGCCGGCGACACCCTGGCCGCCTTGTGCGGCCAGATCTACGGCGACCCCGCGCTCTACCTCAAGGTGGCGCGCGCCAACAACCTCGACGGCGTGCGGCATCTGCCGCCCGGCACGCGCGTGCGCTTTCCGCCGCTGCGCAAGTAGGCGAGGACGAACAACATGCCCAACGCCGTCGCCACCTCTCCCCCGCCGCCCGCGGAGCGCACGCTGCCCATCAAGGCCGAGCACCGCGAGTTCACCGTCAAGGTGAACGGCGAGGCGGTGCCGCGCGAGCATGCGCTGCATTCGGTGAGCGTGGTGGCCACGGCCAACCGCATCGCCTCCGCCCGGCTCGCGTACGTCGATGGCGCGGCGGGCTCGGGCGACTTTCCGCTGAGCAAGCTCGACCTCGTGAAACCGGGTGGCACGGTCGAGATCCTGGCCGGCAGCGGCGCCGATCCGACGCTCGTGTTCAAGGGCGTCATCGTCGGCCAGCGGCTGCGCATCCGCGAGGCGTCATCGTCGATGCTGGTGATCGACTGCCGCCATGCGGCGTCGCGGCTCGCACGGGTGCGGCGCAGCGCGAACTTCTTCGACCAGACCGACGCCGACACCATCGAGGCGCTGCTGGGTGCGGCCGGCGTCGATGCCGAAGTCGATGCCACCACGGTCACGCACAAGCAGCTCGTGCAGCACGACTGCAGCGACTGGGACTTCATCGTCACCCGGGCCGCGGCCAACGGGCGGGTGGTCTTCACGCGCGGCGAGAAGCTCGCTGTGCGCGAGCCGAAGATCGAAGCCGCGGCCGTCCAGCTGCAGTTCGGCGCCACGCTGCTCGAGTTCGACGGGCACATCGACGCGCGCATCCAGGCACAGGCCGTCAAGACGCAGAGCTGGAGCGCAGCCGATCAGGCGATCGACGAACAGGAGGGCGAGGCACCCGCCTTCAAGTCCACCGGCAACTTCAAGGCCGACACGCTGGCCACGGACGCCGGCGCAGACACCATGCTGCTGCCCTACACGACGCTCGACGCGCCCGAGGGTGTGGCACTCGCGAACGCAGTGCGGCAACGCGCAGCAGTCGACCTGGCCAACGGCCGCGCGATGTGCGCCGGCATCGCCACCCTCCAGCCCGGCGACACCGTCAGGCTCGGCGGCGTGGGCGACCGTTTCAGCGGCGACGTGCTCGTCACCGGCGTGCGGCAGGCCTTCGACACGCAGAAGGGCTGGAAGACGCATCTCCAGTTCGGCAGCATCGAGCCCGACCCCGCGCTGCGCGAGCGCCTGCAGCGCCAGCGCACCGCCGACCTGCTGGCGCCCGCGGCGGGCCTGCAGCTGGGCGTGGTGACCGACAACGAAGACCCCGAAGGCGAGTTCCGCGTGCGGTTGCGGCTGCCGCTGGTGAACGGCGGCGACGACGGCGTCTGGGCCCGCGTTGCCGCGGCCGATGCAGGCAGCAACCGCGGCCTCTGCTTCCGGCCCGAGATCGGCGACGAGGTGCTGGTCGGCTTTCTCGACGACGATCCGCGCCATCCGGTGGTGCTCGGCATGCTCCACAGCAGCGCCAAGGCCGCGCCGCTCGCGCCGAGCAACGACAACCACGTCAAGGGCTACACCAGCCGCAGCGGCATCGCGCTGACTTTCGACGACGAGAAAAAATCGCTCACGCTCGCCACGCCCGGCGGCAACACGCTGGTGCTGGACGACGACGGCGGCGGCATCACCATCAGCGATGGCAACGGCAACAAGATCGTGCTGTCGAGCGACGGCATCGCCATCGAGAGCGCGAAGGCGTTCTCGGTGAAGGCGAACACCGAGATGAAGTTCGAGAGCATCGTCAGCACCGATGTGAAGAGCATCGGCGTGGTCAAGGTCGCGGGCTCCGCGCTGCAACTGGGGTAAGGCCATGAACGACACGCCCCTCTTCCTCGGCCGCGGCTTCGGCTTTCCGCCTTCGTTCTCGAACGGCCAGGCGCGCATGGTCGAGGACGAGGTGGACATCCACGAAAGCCTCACCATCCTGTTCGGCACGGCGCCCGGCGAACGCGTGCTGAGCCCCAAGTTCGGGCTCGACCTCTCGCCGCTGCTGTTCGAGCCGCTGAGCACCACGCTGCGCACGCTGCTCGAAGACCGCATCACCACCACCCTGCTGATCCACGAGCCGCGCATCCGGGTGCTCACGCTGGCGGTGGACGATTCGCGCGCGTTCGAGGGGCTGCTGCAGATTCGCCTCGACTACACGGTGCGCAGCACCAACACCCGCTTCAACCTCGTGTTTCCCTATTACCTGGGCGATGCGAACGAACTGCGCGAGCGCGTGGCGCCGGGGAGAAGCTGACATGAATCCTTGTTTTTCCGTTCCTGCCGTTGTTGTGTTTGACGTTCGTTGTTCAGGGCGCGCTCACGCCGACGGTGTGCTCTGCTCCGCGAATGTCCCCCGGCGCGGCCTAGGGCCGCAGGCCTCCTCCTTTATTTCGCTGCGCAGAGCACACCATCGGCGTGATCGCTCAGCGCACTGGTTGATCGGCTGCAAACCAGCAGCGTGCCCCGTGCACAGGGCACCGGGTGCTCCCCGCAGCGAAATAAAGGAGGAGCGAAGCGGGGGACATTCGCGGAGGGGAGCACCCGGTGGCCTGTGCACGCGCCCCGAACGCCCGCGCCCGGAACTGCTGGAAAACTGAGATGGCCGCACAAGACCTCCTCGACGCCTTCGCCGCAGCCCCCGGCACCGCACAGCCCGAGCGCGACGATCCGCGGCTGTCCCCTGCTTCCACGCCCATCGACGACCGCAGCACGGCGCAGTTGCTGCAATCGCTGCATGCGCTGGCCGGGTTGATCCGGTACCACGCGCAATGGCCCGTGTCGGCGACGCCCGGCAACTGGCAGTCCTACCTCCCCTCGGGCGACATCGCCACGCTCGAAGCGCTGGTTCAAGGCACCGACGGCCAGCTGCCACCGCACCACGGCCTGCTGATCGCCTTCCTGCAACTGCTGGCCCGGCCGCAAGCCCGACTCAACGATTTCACCGCGCAGCACCTGAACTACCAGATGCAGCGTGTGCTGGGCTTTGCGCCCCGGGGCCCACAGTCCGACCGCGCGCACCTCGTCTTCGAACTCAAGAAAGGCGCCGCGGCCGTGGAAATCGCCCTGCCGCAGCAGTTCTCCGCGGGCAAGGATGCGACCAAGGTCGAGCAGCTGTTCGCGCCGGTGCGCCCCACCGTGGTCGGTCGCGCGCGCGTGTCCCGGCTTGCGAGCATCGTGCGCGACGGACAGCGGTTGCTGTTCGCGCCCATGGCCAATTCGGCCAACGGCCTCGGTGCACCGCTTGCTCCCGCCTCGCCGCACTGGCCACCCTTCGGCCGCGTTGGACTGCCGGCCGCACCGGTCGGCTTCGCGATCGCCTCGCCCCTGCTGCGCCTGGCCGAGGGCGAGCGCACCGTGAGGCTCAAGCTGCGGCTGTCGGGCCTGCCATCGGGCGTGGATGCCTCGACACTGGCCGCCGCCTTCGATGCCCACCTCACGGGCCCCGCCGGCTGGATCGGGCCGCTGCCGATGAACGGTGTGCTGAGTGGCGACCTGCTGACGCTCGAAGTGGCCGTCGGCCCCGCACTGCCCGCCGTGGTCGACCACGCCCCTGCGATCCACCTGCATGCCTTCCCCGCCGCGCTGCCCGTCATCCAGTGCCTGCTGAAGCCCAATGCCGAACTCGCCTACGGTGCGCTCGACAACGTGGCGGTGCGCAGCGCCCAGGTGTCGGTGAACGTCGAGGACATGCGCGCGCTCACGCTCGAGAACGACGACGCCACGCTCGATCCGAAAAAAGCCTTCCTGCCTTTCGGCGCGCAGCCGAGCGGCGGTTCGCGCTTTCATGTGGGATGCGCCGAGGCGCTGGCCAAGCCGGTCATCTCGCTGAAGATCCACCTGGCCTGGCAGGGCGCTCCGGCCGACTTGTACGACTGGTACGAGGGCTATGCGCGGCGCAGCACCATGAGCAACGGCGCCGGCGCCACCACGAGCTGGCGCGATGCATCGGGCACCGAGCACCGCGACGCCAACGTGACGCTGATCGCACGCAACCCGGCCCCTACCACGCTCGACGTGGTCGCCGGATCGGCCAGCAGCGTGGCGACCTATGCACCGGCGATGCAGATGCAGTCGCTGTTCCAAGGCGGCAGCGCGATGGCCGCGAACGTCGCGAGCTCGATGCAGCTGGCGCAGCCGGTCGCGCGCTCGGCATCCTTCATGTCAGGCCAGATCGCCGGGTTCACGGGGATCGGCGGGATCACCGCCATCACAGGCATCACGGCCATCACCGGCCTTCTCGGGCTGGGCGCGAACACGGCCATGGCCGCCGCCACGCCCACCGCACCGCGTGCCGGCTTCGTCACCGTCTCGCTGATCGAAGACCTGCTGCACCGCGACTTCATGCGCGACGCCACGACGGCCGCCACCGCCTCCCCGCCGAAGGTGCTGAACCCACCCTACACGCCGAAGGTGCAGGAGATCACGCTCGACTATGCGGCCGAGAGCGACGAAAGCCGCCTGGCCGACCCGTCGCAGGCGGCCTTCACCGACACCGCCGTGCAGTTCTTCCAGATCGATGCGCTGGGCCTCGCGCGGGAACACGCCTGGCTCAACGCGAACCGGCCCTGGGCGCTGCAGGGCGGCATCGGCCTGCTGCCGGCGCATCCGGCCTCGGCCGAGTTCCTGGTCGCACTCGACGGCGCCCAGCCCGGCGATTCGCAGAGCCTGCTGGTGCAGGTGGCCGAAGGCACGGCCGACCCGCTGGCCGAGGCGCAGGGCATTCAATGGTCGGTGCTCGCGGACAACGCCTGGCGCACGCTCGGCACCGGCGAGCTGGTGCAGGACGATACGCGCGGCCTGCGTGCCAGCGGCCTCGTCGGCCTGGTGCTGCCGCGCGAGACCACCACCGCCAACACCCGCCTGCCGGCCGGCCCGGTGTGGCTGCGCGCCACCACGGCGGGCGCGCCGCAGGCCGCCTGCGACATCGTCGGCGTGCATGCCAACGCCGTCGAGGTGGTGTTCGCCGACCAGGGCAACGACCCCGCACGGCTCGCTCGCGCACTGCCGCCCGGCAGCATCGCCAAGGCGCGCACGCCGCTGGCGGCGGTGAAGGCCATCGCGCAGCCGTACGCCTCCTTCGGCGGCGCGCTGCAGGAAGACGACGCCTCGCTGTCGCGCCGTGCGGCCGAGCGGCTGCGCCACCGCAACCGCGCCGTGAACCGCTGGGACTGCGAGCGGCTGGTGCTGCAGGCCTTTCCCTCGGTACACCGTGCCAAGTGCATTCCGCATGCGAGCGACAGCTCGTGGCTCGCGGCCGGCCACCTGACGATGGTGGTGGTGCCCGACCTGCGCAACCGGCCGACGGTGAACCCGCTGCAGCCGCGCGTCGACCTCGACACGCTGGCGCGCATCCGCGAACACCTGTCGGCGCGCTGCGGCCCGCAGACGCGGGTGCATGTGCGCAACCCCGGCTACCGGCCCGTGCAGCTCGATTTCAAGGTGCGGCTGCGGCCTGGCTTCGGCTTCAACTTCTACGGCCCGCAGATCGACCAGGCGATCGTGCAAGCGCTGTCGCCCTGGGCTTTCGACAGCGCGACGGAACTCGGCTTCGGCGGCCGCGTCGTCCGGTCCGAACTGCTGGACTTCGTCGAGGCGCTGCCATGGGTGGACTTCGTCACCGACTTCCGCCTCACGCTCGAAGGCGACACGCGCGACCGCGACGAGATCGTGCCGGATACGCCGGACGCGATCCTGGTCTCCGCCCCTTCCCACCGAATCGTGGAGCTCTGAGCGATGTTCGACACCTCCAACGCCATCACCGCGCTGCCGCCGATCTCCACCGCGCCCGAAGCCGACCCGGCCTTCGACCCACGCGCGCTGTTCGACGAAGGCCTGGCCGCGGTGCGCCGCCTGTCGCGCGGCCTCTGGACCGACCACAACACGCACGACCCCGGCATCACGATGCTCGAGGTGGCGTGCTACGCGCTGACCGAGTTGTCGTACCGCCACTCGCTGCCCATCGAAGACCTGCTGGCCGCCCCCGGCGAGGGCGCCGCGCAGACGATGGCCCGCCTGCACCTGCCGCACGCCGTGCTGCCCAACCGCGCGCTGACCGGACTCGACTGGCGCAAGCTGCTGATCGATCTGCCCGACGTGAAGAACGCCTGGATCGAGCCGGTGACCGACGCGCTGCTCTATGCCGACCTGCGCCGCCGCGAACTGCGCACCACGCCGCCCGCGCACCCTGCCTTCGAGCCGGTGCCGCTGGCCGGCCTCTACCGCGTGCGCATCGAGTTCATGGACGCGATCGGCACGCAGGCCGAGCGCGCCCGCGTGCTCGCCACGGTGCGCGACACGCTGGAGGCATCGCGCAACCTCTGCGAAGATTTCATCGAGGTGCGTGCCGTGCGCGCCGAGTACTTCGCGCTCTGCGCCGAGATCGACCTCGAAGGCGATGCCGACCCCGTCGAAGCCGCGGCGCGCCTGCTGTTCGACATCGGCCAGGCCATTGCGCCGCCGGTGCTCAACCACGACCTCGCCACCCTGCTCGCGCGCGGGCTGACGCTGCCCGAGATCCTCGACGGCCCGCTGCTCGAACACGGCTTCATCGACGACGCCGAATTGCAGGCCGCGGCCCTCCCTTCGGAGCTGCGCCTGTCGGACCTGGTCGGCGTGGCGATGGACGTGCCCGGCATCCGTTCGGTGCGCAGCATGCTGCTGAACCCGCTCGTGCGCACGAACGAGAGCGACGAGGACGCGCCCGACGCCGACCCCGCCGCGGTGCAGGGCGACGCCGTGCCGCTCGCCAATGCCTGGCGCATCCCGGTGCGCCCCGGCCGCCTGCCGCGCCTGTCGCTCAACCAGGGCCGGCTGGTGTTCGCCAAGCGCGGCCTGCCGGTGCAGGGCTGGAACATCGCCGACATGCCTTCTTCCGTCGCGACGCGCCTGGCCGAACTGCGCGAGGCGGCGCGTGCCCGCGTCGAGCAACAAGCCGGCACGGCCGTTCCCTTGCCGGCATCGGGCCGCGCCCGCGTGCTCGACGCATGGACCTCGTTCCAGCAGGATTTCCCGGCCGTCTACGGCATCGGCGCGCAGGGCCTGGGCCTGCGCGCCACCGACGCGCGGCGGGTGCAGGCGCTGCAGCTCAAGGGCTGGCTGCTGTTCTTCGACCATGCGATGGCCGGGCAGCTCTCGATGCTCGCGGGCGCACGCCGTCAGCTGTCAGTGGCGCCGGCCGACCTGCAGGCCGTGGCGCAGCGCTTCAGCGGCCTCGGCAACGACCGCCATGTGCTCTCTGCACAGGTGGTGAAGAGCATCGGCGACCAGGAACTGCTCTATCCCGACAGCGCGACGCCGCGCATGCTGGCCGATGCCATCGAGTCCGCCAGCGAAGCCGCGGCGCGCCAGCAACGGCTGCTCGACCACCTGCTGGCACGGCTGGCGGAAGATTTCGCCGACTACGCCGGTGCGATGGCCTCGGCCTTCGGCCACGACAGCGACCGCCTGATCGGCGACCGCTGCCGCTTCCTGCAGGAGGCGGCCGAGCTCTCGCGCGACCGTGCGGGCGCCTTCCTCCAGCGACCGGCCACCGCCGCCGAGGTGTGGAACACGCCCAACGTCTCGGGCCTGGAGCGCCGCGTTGCGCGCCTGCTCGGCATGGCCGATTTCACGCGCCGCAACCTCGGCCTGCAAAGCTACGACACCTACAACGAGATCGACGCCGTGCCCGACAGCGTCAACGAGTTCCGCTTTCGCGTGCGGCATGCGGTGACGAACGCGATCCTGCTCTCTTCGAGCACGCGCTACCCGACGCCCGAAGCCGCGCGCGAGGCGATGATCCTCGCGATCGGGCGCGCCCAGCTGCCCGAGGGCTACCAGCGCCTGACGACCGCGGGGGCCGAGCCCAAGCCCTACTTCAACATCGTCGATGCCGCCGGCGAGGTGATCGCGCGCCGCATCCAGTACTTCGACAGCGCGGCGGCGATGGAAACCGCCATCGCAGAGCTGATCACCTACCTGGCCGGCCACTACGGCGGCGAAGGCATGTACCTGGTCGAGCACCTGCTGCTGCGACCGCGCAGCGCCACCGACCGCATGTTCGACATCTGCACCGACGCCGGCTGCGACGACTGCAGCGACCTCGACCCATACTCGTACCGCGTGCACGTCCTGCTGCCGGCCTACGCCGGCCGCTTCCAGAACGAGGGCTTCCGCCGCTTCGCCGAGCAGCTCATCCGCGCCGAGATGCCGGCCCACATCCTGCCCACGGTGTGCTGGCTCGGCACCAACGACATGGCCGACTTCGAAGGCGCATGGCGCAACTGGCTGATGGTGCATGCCGGCTTCGGCAGCACCACCGAAGCGACGCGGCAGGCTCGGCTCGATGCGTTGATCGCGGTGCTGCAGCGCGCCAAGAACATCTACCCGGCCCGCGCGCTGTTCGATTGCACCGGCGACGAAACCAAACCGCCCTTCATCCTGGGCCAAACCTCCCTCGGCACCGAGCCCGCGGGCGGCAACTGAAGCGAACGTCAAGCAAAGAGAAGGAGTCACCACCATGGCCGATCCACTGCAAGTGCTCAGCAGCCTCGAGACGCTGGCCGACCACTACACCGTCTTCGAGCCCGACCAGGTGCTCACGCATGGGCAGCTCAACAGCGTGTCCGACTTCTGGGGCGACCAGGTGCGCCTGTCGCGCGTGGCGCTCTCGGGCGTGGGGCTGGTGTCGGGCCTGCATGTGTCGCGCGCCGACGGCGGCGTGCGGGTGACGCGCGGCTTCGGCGTCAGCACCGACGGCGACCTGATGGTGCTGGCGGCCGACACGCTCTACGACCGCTTCCGCCCCTACGACACCACCGCGCCGGTCTACCGGCCGTTCTACCGCGGCACCGCCGCCGACGGCACGCCCACCGACATGATCGCGCTGCAGGAACTGGTTCCGGTCGGCGAGAGCGATGTGCTCGCACAGCCGCTGTCCGCGCTGCCCGGCCCGCTGACCGATCGCGCGGTGCTGATGCTGATGGAGAGCGTGGTCAACGACCCCGACATGTGCAGCGGCACCGACTGCGACAACCTCGGGCGCGACGCGCTGCACCGCGTGCGGCTGCTGCTGATCCGCCGCAGCGATGCGCAGACCCTGCTCGACCGGCTGCCGCTGCGCTCCCCGAGCGAGGCCGCCCAGGCGCTGCCCGCCGCTGCGATGCGCCGGCCCGCGCTCGGGCGCGACATCGTCAACACCGCACTGCTGGCCGCGCGCTACCGCGACAGCGCGCGTTCGTCGCTCGACGACCTGCAACGCGTGCTGCCTTCGCTGAACGCCAACTGTCCCGAGGTGCTGATGGACATGTTCGGCACCGACCCGACGACGCGCTGGCTCGGCGCGCTGGCATCGCTGTCGACCCAGTTCGCCAGCGCCGCGAGCGGGCTGCAGAGCTGCTACGGCTTCGTCAAGGACCTGGTCGACCAATGGAACGCGCTGCGCGAGGCGCTGCTGGCCGACGATGCCGTGCCGCTGCCGAACGTGGCCGCCTTTCCGAAGCACCTGCTGCTCGGCGCGACAGCCGCGCCACGCGAGCAGCGCACCGGCCTCTACCCTTCGCCGCTGGACGCCACCGCGCGCGAACGCTCGGCGCATGCGCGCTTTCATGCGTGGAAGCTCGATGCGCTGATCGCGAGCTTTCAATTGCCGGGCGATACCGTGGTGCGCGTCACGCCCAGCCTGTCGGACATGCACCCGCTGGAAGAGCGCGCGATCCCCTGGTACTACCGCATGCTCGAGAACACGCCGATTCATGCGGCGTGGAACTTCCGCCTCTCGTCGCGCCACCACGAGAGACAGAACCTCGGCTACCGCGCAGAGGCCTGGACGATCGGGCGCCCGCGCGACCCGCTCGCCTTCGCCATCGGCCACCACGACTTCTTCCGCATCGAAGGCCATCTGGGCCGCCCGGCCGAGACGGTGACGGCCGAGCTGCGCCAGCTGACCGCCGATCGCAACCTGCCGTTCCAGGTGCAGGCCGTGCTGGTGCACACCGGCCGCGACCGCCTGCGCGTGCGCCCCCCCTTCCGCTACACGCCGCTGCACAGCCTGCACTACCTGGTGCGGCAGGACGTGGCCTTCCGGCTCGAGGAAAGCGAGCAGTTCGGGCAACGCCATCTCGCCGACATGACCGAGGCCGTGAATGCGCGGCTGATTCCCGCCACTACGAACAGCGGCACCTCGGTGGTGGCCAGCGCGCGCCTGGCCGGCGAAGCCGTCAGCAGCGCCAGCAAGGCCGCCGCGCCGGTGCTGGCCAAGGCCAGCTACAGCGGCTACAGGGCCGCGGTGGCGAGCGACCAGGGGCCGGCCTTCAAGACGAGCTACACCTCATCGCTGGTGTCGGTGCGCGAGGCGCGCGCCAGCCTCAGCGACCTCTCGCGCGCCGACTTCGTCTCGCCCTTCGACGGGCTGCTCAACACCAACCAGCCGCACTGGATCGACTGGCTCGACGACCTGATCGTGGACCAGGGCAACAAGGCCGACGACAAGCTGCTGCTGTCGCGCTTCGTGCAGGACCACCCCGGGCTCGACCACCTGGGCGGCGTGTGGCGCGGCGGCACCTTCGTGCTGGTCTACGACGACCAGGGCCGCGTGGTGGGCGACTTCACGCTGCCCTACCCGGCCGCCGAGGCCGAGGCACCCGAGACCGACGACCCGCCGCTCACGCGCCCGCCCTACCGGCCGCCGCTGGTGGCGGGCAACGGCATCCGCGCGGTGCGGCCGCTGGACCTGGTGGTGAAGGACCGCTTCACCTTCGAACGCGAGGGCTTCCAGAAAGACCTGGAGCTGCAGAGCGCCCGCATCGAAGGGCTGGTCAAGGGCGCCTTCGTGCCGAGCAACGCGGTGGACCCGAAGCAGCGCGGCGTGCTGGACCTGACCGGCGACACCTACCTCGACCTGCAGGCCGGCGAGATGGCGCACCAGCGCGAACGCGTGAAAGACCTGCAGGAGATGCTGATCCAGCCCGGCCTGCCGAACGACGTGCGCACCCAGGTCGCACGCGACCTCGACCGTGCCCAGCTCGACCTGGCCGAGACGCTCGGCGGCGTGGCAGCGCAGCTGGTGACGGCCGGCGTCGATGTGGGCACCCCGGCCGGCAAGCAGCTCACGCAATCGATGGCGAGCAGCATGGCGTCGATCCAGAGCCCGGCTGCGAAGACGCAGGTCGACACCCGGCTCGCGACCGCACAGGGCCGGGCCGCGGGCAATCAGGCCGCGATGATCGGCAACCTGCGCACCATCGGCCGCTGAAGAAAGAAGAGGCGCGATCCCCATGGACACCCACCGCGTGCGGCGCCTGCGCTGGCGGGCTTCGGCGGCCAACCCGGCCGAGGCCTTTGCGCTGCGCACGCTGCTGCGTGAACAAGGCGAGGCTTGCGAGGCTGCGCTGGACCGGGCCTTCGACAAGGCAGTGCCGCCGCACGAGGTGTGGCACCTGCCGCGGCTGGCGCTGGAGCTTCGGCTTTCGGACCTTCAGGGCGTGTCGGCCGGCGAGCTTGCCGAGCGCATCGAGGCAGCGGTTCTCGCGGCGCTGGCCGCGGCAGCGCACCCGGCGCAGGCCGGTGCAAGCGCAACGGAGAAGGCGCCCACGGGCGAGCCGGGAGCACGCCCTGCCGCGTCGGTGTTTCCATCGGCGCAGACCGCATCGCCCCGCCGCTCGACCGCCACTGAAGGCCGGCAGGCCTTGAAACACTACATGGCGACCGGTCTGCTGCCGTGGACGCTCGCCGGCCTCGCCCCCGAACAGGCGCAGCGTGTGCTGGCCGAGGCGGCCATGCGGGCCGCCGAATCGGTGACGAGTGGTGCAGAGACGCTGAACCTGCTGTTGCCCGACGCGTCCGGCACGCGCGCGGCCATCGGCGCGCTGCTGCGCTGGCTGCCCTTGCTGCCGGCGACCTTGCGCCGCCGCCTGCTGGCTGCGCATCGGCCAACACTGCCGCCGAGCCGCGAGCCCGTGGAAGCATGGCGCGCCTGGATCGACGACGACGCCTCCGACCGCATCGAATGGCAAGCCCTCTGGCTGGCCGCACCGGCCGACCTCGCGACACTGCGCGACCTCGTGACACGGCACTGCGCCGTCGGTGCCGCACCGCCTTTCCTGCCCGCGCTTCGCGAAGCGCTCGAGGAAAGGAAAGAGGGCCGCAGAACCGGCCGCCCGGTCCCGCCGGCAGCGGAGAACAAGAAAGCGGCAACCACACCAACCCGAGAGCCGCAAAAACCCCTTGCGCCATCGGCACGACAGGCAGAGCCCGACGACGCCACCACCGCGGAGCCGCTGCTCGTGCCGCTGGCCGGCCTGGTCCTGCTCCACCCCTGGCTGCCCCGCATGCTCGCCGCCCGCGGCGTGCTCGACGAGAGCGGCAAGCAGGTCATTCCCGCCGAGCTGCCGCACGCCTGTTCGCTGCTGCATGCGTTGGCCTGCGGCGACACCTCCATCGCCGAGCACCAGTTGCCGCTGGTCAAGCTGCTGCTCGGCCGCCCGCCCGACGAGCCGCTGACGGCCGCACTGCCCGCCCTCTCCCCCGGCGATCGCGAAGAAGTCGACGCCCTGCTCGCCGCCGTGCGCGAGCACTGGAGCGCACTGCGCGGCACGGGCATCGACGGCCTGCGCCTGAGCTTCCTGCAGCGCCGCGGGTTGCTCTCGCGCGGCGACGACGCCTGGCACTTGCGCATGCAGTCCGAGGCCTTCGACCTGCTGATGGGCATGCTGCCCTGGCGCATCGAGCAGGTGCGCCTGCCCTGGATGCCGAAGCTGCTGATCGTGGAGTGGCCCACGCCATGAAGCCCACCGACATGCCGCCCGTCAACGCCCGTGTCGATGCCGGCACGCTCGAGGCCGAGCTCGAATGGCTCGCGCATGTGATCGAGCTGCGCCTGCACCACTACTTCCACGAGAAGACGCCGGCCTCGCCGGCCCTGCCCGGCACGCTGGCACCGCCGCCCGGGCTGCAGCCCGCGGCAGGACCGTATGCAGCCGCGCTGCAGCGGCACGGCCTCGATGCCGCCGAACGGCTGCTGGTGATCCTGGCGCTCGCACCCCAGCTGCGCCCGCAGCTGCTCGATGTGCTGGCGACGCAGAACGGCATCACGCAGCGCCCCTACACCGAGTTCGGCGCGCATGCGGGCCCGGGGGGCGCGATGCTGCCCACGGTCGAGACCGGTTGCTTCCTGCTCGCGGGCGACGACCTCGCGCGGCGCTTCGAGGCGCTGCAACGCATGTCCCCGCAGCAGCGCCTTGCGCGCGACGACCTGCTTCATGCCCAGACGGTTTCCGCGCCCGATACCGCGGCCACCGGCCTGCTGCAGTCGCTGCTCGCCCCCTCGCCCGCGTTCCTGGCGGAGGCGCTGCCCGGCCCCGCGCTGCCGGCCCCCGTCGAACGCAGCGCACTCGCCTCGCGCGTGCTGACCGGCCTGCGCTGGGAAGACCTCGTGCTGCCCGCCACCACGCTCGCGCAGCTCGAGGACATCCACCTCTGGCTCAGCCACGGCCAGCGCCTGCTGAACGACTGGGGTTTCGGGCGCCGCACCGGGCGCGGCCATGTGAGCCTGTTCCACGGCCCCTCGGGCACCGGCAAGACCCTGTCGGCCTGCCTCATCGGCGAGCGCTGCGGCCGCGAGGTGCACCGCGTGGACCTGTCGCTGGTGGTCTCCAAGTACATCGGCGAAACCGAGAAAAATCTCTCGCGCCTGTTCGATGCCGCCGAGCGCGAGGGCTGGATCCTGTTCTTCGACGAGGCCGACGCGCTCTTCGGCAAGCGCACCAGCGTGAGCGATGCGCACGACCGCTACGCGAACCAGGAGGTGAGCTACCTGCTGCAGCGCATCGAGGGTTTCGACGGCGTGGTGATCCTCGCCACCAACCTGCGCCACAACATCGACGACGCCTTCCTGCGCCGCTTCCAGTCGGTGGTGCAGTTCCCGCTGCCGCGCCCGCCCGAGCGGCTGCGCCTGTGGCGCGAAGGCATTCCCGACGCAGTGCGCCCCGACCCGGCGCTCGACCTGACGCGCCTGGCGCAGCAGCACGAGCTCTCGGGCGGCACCATCGTCAACGTGCTGCGCTACGCCTGCCTGCGCTCGCTGGCGCGCGGCGACGGCGTGCTGCGCGCTGAGGACGTCGACGAAGGCGTTCGGCGCGAGCTGCTGAAGGAAGGCCGCGCGCTGTAGCGCGGCACCGCGCGCAAGAGAACAGGCCAGGCCGCCATGTCCGACACCGCCCAGGCCTCCCCCACGCGCAGCGCGCTGCGCGTGCCCGATGTGCGCAGGGCACCGCCGCGGCGGGCGCCACCGGCCACCTCGAAGCCCGCTGCGCCTGTCGCGCCGGTGCGCGTGTCCCARCCCTCGGACCCGGCCGAACGCGAGGCGGTGCGCATCTCGCAACGCGTGCTGGCCATGGCGCCGGCCGCCGCGACGCCGCAGGCGCGGCGCTTCGCGAAGGCCGTGCCGGCGCGCGGCTCCGCCCGCAGCCTGCTGCCCTCGGCGCTGGGCGTGGGCTCGTCGGTGGGCCAGCCGCTGCCGCGCGGCCTGAAACACGACATGGAGCCGCGCTTCGGCGCCGACTTCTCGGCCGTGCGCGTGCACACCGGCGACTCGGCCGCGCGCGCCAGCCGGCGCCTCAATGCCGCCGCCTTCACGGTCGGCCACGAGGTGTTCTTCGGCCGCGGCCGTTTCGCGCCCGGCAGCGTCGAAGGCCGCAGCCTGATCGCGCACGAACTCACGCACACCATCCAGCAGGGCGGCGCCGCACAGCCCGGCACGGCACACCGCAGCGTCGACACCACCGTGCGCGAGCGCAGCGCGCCGCAGGTGCAGCGGCTGGGCGTGCAGGACGCGCTCGACTATTTCGCGGGCAAGGCCGACAGCATTCCCGGCTTCAGCATGTTCGCGCTGGTGCTGGGCATGAACCCGATCAACGGGCGCGCGGTGGACCGTTCCCCGGCCAACGTGTTTCGCGCGCTGGTGCGCTTCGTTCCCGGCGGCGACCTGATCGTGAAGGCGCTCGACACCTACGGCGTGTTCGACAAGATCGCCAACTGGTTCTCGCAGCAGGTCGACAGCCTGGGGATGGTGGGCGCCACCTTCAAGCAGGCGGTGTTCGACTACGCCGACTCGCTCGGCCCCGGCGCCCTGCTCGACCTGGGCGGCGCGTGGGACCGCGCCGTGCGCATCTTCACGTCGCCGTGGGAGCAGATCAAGACCTTCGTGGCCGGCCTGGCGAGCGACATCCTGAATCTCATCAAGGACGCCGTGCTCAAGCCGCTGGCCGCGCTGGCAGCAACCACGCCGGCCTATCCGCTGCTGAAGGCGGTGCTCGGCAAGGACCCGGTGACCGGAGAGGAATCCCCGGGCGATGCGCAGGCGATCCTCGGCGGCATCATGACGCTGGCCGGCCAGGGCGAGGTCTGGGGCCGGGTGCAATCGACCGGTGCCATCGGCCGCGTGGTGGCCTGGTTCAACGATTCGAAGAAGGCGCTCGTCGGCTTCGTCAAGCAGGTTCCGGCGCTGGCCGTGGCGGCCTTCAAGTCGCTGGAGCTGATGGACATCGTGGTGCTGACCCGCGCCTTCGCCAAGGTCGGCGCGGTGTTCGGCAACTTCATCGCGAGCTTCATCAGCTGGGGCGTGGATGCCGCGATGAAGCTCGCCGAGATCGTCTTCGAGGTGGTGAGCCCCGGCGCCTGGGGAACGATCCAGCAGACCGGCAGCGCGCTCAAGAGCATCATCAAGAATCCCCTGCCCTTCGTCAGCAACCTGGGCAAGGCGGCCAAGCTCGGCTTCCAGAACTTCTCGGGCAACTTCCTCACGCACCTGCAGAACGGGCTGATCAAGTGGCTGACCGGTTCGCTCTCGGGTGTCTACATTCCCACCGCGCTGTCGCTGCCCGAGATCGTGAAGTTCGCGTTCTCGGTGCTCGGCCTGAGCTGGGCCAACCTGCGCGGCAAGCTGGTCAAGGCCATCGGCGAGACCGCGGTGGTGGCGCTGGAAAAAGGCTTCGGCCTCGTCAAGACGCTGGTGACCAAGGGGCCGGCCGCGGCCTGGGAGCAGGTAAAGGCCGAGCTCGCCGCGCTCAAAGACCAGGTGATCGAAGGCATCAAGGGCATGATCATCGAGGCGGTGGTGACCAAGGCGATTCCGAAGCTGGTCGCGATGTTCATCCCCGGCGCGGGCTTCATCTCGGCCATCGTCTCGATCTACGACATGGTGATGGTCTTCGTGAACAAGATCTCCGAGATCGCCGCGGTGGTCAGCGCCTTCGTGGGCTCGATCACGGCCATTGCCGGCGGCGCCATCGGCGCGGCGGCGGGCAAGGTGGAGGCGGTGCTGGCCGGGGCGCTGTCGCTCGCCATCAACTTCCTTGCAGGCTTCGCGGGCCTGGGCAAGATCGCCGCCAAGATCAACGGCATCCTGCAGAAGGTCCGCGCGCCGGTGGACAAGGCGTTGGATTCGATGGTGGCGTGGATCAAGCGGATGGCGAAGAAATTCCTGGATGCGCTGCTGGGCAAGAAGGGCAAGGACGGCAAGCCCGATGCGCGCACCGACGACCAGAAGAAGCGCGACCTGAAGGCGGCGGTAGCCGAAGGCACCGCGATCGCCAAGGCCCATGGCGACGATCTGGGTGCCATCCGCTCGAAGCTGGGCGCGATCAAGAACAAGTACAAGCTGGTGAAGCTGGACGTTGCCGACGACAGCGGCCCCAAGCACCACCTGGTCGGAGAGATCAACCCGATCTACACCGGCGATATCTTCACCGCAGCGAACCTGGACGAACTGCTGGCCAAGATACCGGCCGGCGCAAAGTCCGACGTGAGAGCCGCGGTCAAGGCGGCCGCCGACAAACAGAAGGCGGTGCAACAAATCTACGACACGGCCACTGCGGGCGGCATCGTCAAGCCCACCAAGACGTTGGCACTGGTCGACGAAATCACCATCAGCGGCTGGGGTGCACTCGACGGCACGCTCGCGGCGCTGGCACAGGGCAAGGGGCTGACCGTGACGCAGCAGACCGCCGAAGTGCACAGCTACGTGGTCAAGTACGGTGCCGGCCTGGCGAAGTTCGGATACTCGACCAAGTCCTTCATCTTCGATCCCAAGTACGCGCAGGGCGCCTACTTCAAGTCGCATGCGGAGAAGCAGGCGTTCATCGCGGCGCTGGCGCGGCTGGAGAAGGAGATCGACGGTGCGACCAAGAAAGCGGTGGCCACCGTCGGCGTCACGCGACCGATGTGCCCGGACGATTGCTTCCCGTTCTTCAAGGCTGTCTCCAGCCTGAGTGGACGCACCATTGCGCTGGCCGATCCGAGCTTCGTATGGGTCTTCACCGGGGGACAGGTCATCCGCAAGGCGATGCCCGCGGCCAAGAAGTGAAGCAGGGTCAGGTCGCCGATATCTCGGGAACTCGAGTACGAGACCGTTTGGCACCTGCCTGGACTACCATGGCACACCATCGCGATGAAGGAGTTGCCATGCCTCTCTATCTGATCGAGCGCAGTTTTGCAGATCAACTCGAGGTTTCGCCCGATGCTGCGGCCGGCATCATCCGCGTCAACGACGACGTCGGCGTCCGCTGGCTGTATTCGTTTCTCAGCGCCGACAAGAAGAAGACGTACTGCCTGTACGAGGCACCCGGCGTCGAGCTGATCCGCGAGGCGGCGCGGCGCAACGGGCTGCCGGCCGATGTCGTGATCGAGGTCGACGAACTTCGCCCGCCGGCGCTGCCGGCCGACGCCGTGGCGGCCTGAACCAGCGGCGCGCGGCGTTCCTCTCTGTTTATTTCGCCCGCGGGTCGTCCGCCGGGTTGACGTAGGTGACGCCCCAGGGCCCGGTGCCGTGAAGCTGCACCACGGTTTCCTCCTGTGTCCAGGCGAAGTGCGGCGTCTTGGGCTGCAGGATCATCATGCCGCCCGCGACCACCGGCATCGATTTCTGCATGTCGAGCTTGTCGCCCAGGCCCATGTGGAAGGTGCCCGAGAGCACGGTCACCCGCTCGACGGCCGGATGCCAGTGCGACGGAATCCGGTAGTTGGCCGGCACCTTGATGCGCACCGTGAAGGGCACGGCTTCGCTCATGGGGCCTTCGATCACCGCGAGCTTTGCGCCGGGCGGCAGCGACGGAACATCGGCCCATTTCAGGTCGGCGGGCGAAATCATCCGATGGTCGCCGGACTGGGCCCAGCTCGTCGCGATGCCCGCGATCAGGGTTGCGCCGATCGCCCAGGCAACGAATGGTTGGCGTGTCATGGTCAGGTTCCTTTCCGAGTCACCGGCGAAACGCCGCCGGGGCGTGTGCGAGAGGGCCGCTGTCTCTACAGCCGGACCACGTCGCCCTTCAACGAGTAGAGAATCGCGACCACTTCGTTCTTTTCGGCCTGGTCGTAGCCGTTCTTGGTCATCGCCGCGAGGATGTCGTCGATCGCAGCGACCAGTTCCTGCTCGCTGATGTTCATGCCCTTGTGCGCCGACACCAGGTCCTTGCCGGTGTAGGACTGCGGGCCGCCGCTGCCGGCACAGAGGAACTCGACGACGTGGCGCTCGAACTCGGCGCGGTTGCTGTTCGCGAAGCGGCTGCGGATGAGCGGGTTGTTGCAGTGGTTATCGATGACGTCGGTGACGAGCCGCTGGATGCGCTCCTCACCACCAAGTCGCTCGTAGAGGGTTGCGGGCATGTGGAGCACTCCTTTTGGGTCGGGGGTCCGGCGGCGCCAGTCCCGTGCCCGAACATAGGCCTCGCCGCGCGGCCGCGCATCGCCCGAATTGACCATTTCGGCCGGGCGCGCCGACAGACCAGGCCCTAGCCTTCGGCCGCGGCGCGATGGCGGTGCGCCCAGGCCGCGGCTTCGGTGCGGCTGCGGCAGTCGGTCTTGGACAGGATGTGGCGCACATGGTGTGCCACCGTGTGCGGGCTGATGAACAGGCTCTCGGCAATCGCCTGGTTGCTGTGGCCGGCACTGAGCAGCCGCAGCACCTCGAGCTCGCGCCGGCTCAGGCCGTCGGGTGCCGCAGGTGGTGCGGCCGTGCCGCCCTCGAGTTCGCGCTGCAGCGCCTCGCAGCGTCGCGCCAGGCCGGCCATGCCCAGCGCGCGGCCGAGCGCGAGCGCCGCCTCGAGCTGCGCCCTCGCGCCGGCTGCGTCGCCGCGCCTGGCCAACCAGCGCGCCCACTCGAAGCGGCTGTGCGCCAGCCAGGGCCGGCCGCCGCCGCGCTCGTCGAGCGCGACCGCGGCCGCGAAATGCGCCGCGGCGCTCGCATCGTCGCCGGCCAGCGCAGCCAGCATGCCCCGGTAGCGGTCCACGGCACCGAAACAGGCGATGTTGGTGCCGGTCACCACGTTGCGTCCGGCATAGGGAGCGAGCAGCCGGTACAGCGTCGCTGCGCGCGGCCGGTCGCCGAGGCGGGCGCAGACCTCGGCGGCAAAAACGACGTTGGTGAGCCACATGCCGTCGCGCGCAATGCCCGCGAAGCCGTCGGCCGCCAGCGCCTCGTAGGCCTCGCGGGCCGGTTCGTGCAGCTCGAGCTCGGCGCAGATCAACGCGAGTCCGGGCTGCCACAGGCTGTCGCGCGGCACGCTGCCGACCAGGCCGCGCAGCACCGGCAGCACCTCGCCGAGGCGGCCCTGCTGGCGCCGCAGCACGAAGATCTGCAGGCTGTACGCGCCCTGCGCGTTGCCAGGCAGGAAGCGCTGCCCGATCGTGAAGGTCTCGCCGGCCAGCCGTTCGGCATCGGCGAAGCGGCCCTCGTAGGCGGCAAGCAGGGTGAGGCTGGCCAGGCCCATCGCCTGCATGAAGGGCTGGCGGATCGCGTCCGCCACCCGCGCGTGAACCTGCGCCAGCGGGCGCGCCGCGTCGAGTTCTCCCTTCTCGACCAGGTCGCCGAAGTACCAGCCGGTCAGCGCGTCGACCCATTCCATGTGGCCGGCACGCTCGGCCACCTCGAAGGCCTCGCGCGCGCAGCGCAGGCGCTCGTCGAGCCGGGCGGGGTCGTCGCGCGCCGGCACGATCGCGGCCAGCGCCTTGAACAGCGGCTGCGGCATCGCCAGCTCGCGCGCCAGCGCCACCGCGCGGCGCTGCGCCGCGTTGGCCTGCGGCTGGCGGCCACAGAAGATGAAGGCGCGGCACAGCGCGGCGAGCAGATCGACCCGCAGCGCGGCATCGAAGCGATCCGGGGCCGCCAGCGCCTCTTCGAGCAATGCCGCCGCCTGCTCGCCCGGGCGGCTGATGCGCCAGCCGTTGTTCTCGAAGCCGAGCGCCGCCTGCGCGAACAGGTCCGCGTCGCCGAGCGTGCGAGCCAGCGTCGCCGCCTCGAGAAAGGTGGTGGCGCTGGCGTCGTTCTCGCCGGCGTGCGTCTGCACGGCGCCGAGCGCCAGCAGCAGTGCGCCATGCCGCACGCGCTCGGCCGGCAGCCAGCGCTCCTGGAGCTGCAGCGCGAGCCGGTAGCAGCGCAATGCCTCTTCGTACGCCATCAGCGCGACGGCCCGCGCGGCGGCGCGCTGCGCGATGTCCAGTGCGCGCGCCGGGCTGCCCGCGGGCAACGCCGCGGCCGCGTGGTAGGCGAGCTGCGCCAACACCGCATCGAGGTCGCCGGCGTGGTGCGCCTCGAGCGACTCGGCGATGCGCCCGTGCAGCGCGACGCGACGCGCCGCGGGCAGCTCGTCGTAGAGCACCTCGCGGATCAGCGCGTGGCTGAACTGGTACTGCGGCCCGGGCGGCAGTACCTCGATGACACGCTGCGCCAGCGCCTCGTCGAGCGTGCCCAGCAACGCGGCTTCGCTGCCGGCGCCGGCCAGTTCGGCCAGCAGCGGCAGGTCGAAGTCGCGGCCGATGCACGCGGCAATCGCGAGCAGCGCGCAGCACGACGCCGAGAGCTGGTTGAGCCGCTGGCCGATCACCGCGCGGATGCCGCTCGGCACGGTCTCGACCAGCGCCGCGGCGGCGTGCGGATCGTCGCCGTACGGCCCCTGGCGCAGGAAGCGCAACGTCTCCACGAGGTACAGCGGATTGCCCTCGGTGCGACGGTGCATGGTCGCGATGACCGCGAGAGGCGGGGTCACGGCGCTGGCCGCGGCGACCATCCGCTCGGTTTCGTCGAGGCTCAGGCCTTTCAGCGGCAGGCGGCAGAACTGCCGCGTGTTCAACAGCTCGGCGAGGGTCGCCGCCAGCGGGTGCTGGCGCGACAGGTCCGCCTCGCGGCAGGCGCCGAGCAGCAGGATGCGGCACTCGCCGAGGTCTTGTACGATGAAGGCCAGCAGCCGCAGCGACGACGCATCGGCCCAGTGCAGGTTGTCGAGGATCAGCAGCAGCGGGCGCAGTGTCGCCACCTGGCGCCAGAAATGCGCGACCGCAGCGAACAGCCGGAAGCGCGCCTGGTCGCCTTCACCGGTCGCCGGCACCACGGTGCCGGGGGGCAGTCGTTCGGCGAGTTCGGGGACGATCTCGACCGCCGCGGCGGCCCCGCTCCCGAGCAGCGCAGGCAGGCGCTCGTCGCGGCAGGCCTGCAGGCAGGCCTGCATCGCGCGCGTCCAGGGCAGGAAGGGCGGTGCGCCGGGCTCCTCGAGGCAACGCCCCCACAAGGTCAGCATGCCGCGCCGCAGGGCCAGCGTTGCCACCTCCTGGGCCAGCCGCGTCTTGCCGATGCCAGCCTCGCCGCTGACCATGACGGCGCGGCCGCGCCCCGCCAGCGCCCCGCTGAGGGCATCGTGCGCCAGCTGCAGCTCGCCGCGACGGCCGACGAAGGGTTCGGTCGCGCCCGCCACCGCCACGCTCGCTCTCGGCGTTGCACCGCAGGCCGGACACGGCGCATCGGCGTGCAGGCGAACGCGGCCGCAGCGATGGCAAGCGATCCGATCCAGCGTGGTCATGCCGCTCCTTGTGCATTGCCGGCCGCGAGGCTGGCAGGAGCGAGTCTGCGCGCGGCGAGCGCATGTAGGACTTAGGACTTACACCACAATGGGAGGGACCGACATCCCGGCGGCCCCGGAGGTACTTTCGATTCGTCAGTGCCTGCGGCCGCAGATCAACGGCAGCTTGGCATTCGCACAGCCACGGGTTGCGGCCGGTGGCGCTGTCTCAGGCGCCGGCCACCTTCATGCGGTTGACCAGAACCGACCCCGTCGTCTTGGCGCCGAAAGTGTAGGCATCCGCCCCGATGGCTTCGATGCCCATCAGCATGTCCTTGAGGTTGCCGGCGATGGTGATCTCCTGCACCGGGAAGGCGATTCGGCCCTTCTCGACCCAGAAGCCGCTGGCACCGCGCGAGTAGTCGCCGGTGACGTAGTTCACGCCCTGCCCCATCAGCTCGATCACGAAGAGGCCGGTGCCGAGCTTGGCCAGCATGGCGTCGAGGTCGTCGCCGTGCTTTGTCAGGCGCGAACTCAGCGTCAGGTTGTGCGAGCCGCCGGCGTTGCCGGTGGTTTTCATGCCCAGCTTGCGCGCCGAGTAGGTGGAGAGAAAGTAGCCTTCGAGCCGGCCGGCATCCACCACCTTGCGCGCCCGGGTGGTCACGCCTTCGTCGTCGAAGGGCGAGCTGCCCTTGCCGCGCAGGACGTGCGGGTCTTCGGCCACGTCGACATGCTTGGGCAGCACCGGCTTGCCGAGCGAATCGAGCAGGAAGGTGCTCTTGCGGTAGAGCGCCCCGCCGCTCACGGCCTGCACCAGCCCGCCCAGCAGGCCCACGGCCAGCGGCGACTCGAACAGCACCGGGCATTCGGTGGTCTTGATCTTGCGCGACTTGAGGCGGCTCAGCGCCCGTTCGGCGGCGTAGCGGCCCACGGCCTGCGGGCTGGCCAGTTCGTCGGCGGCGCGCATGGAGCTGTACCAGGCGTCGCGCTGCATGTCGTCGCCCTTGCCGGCGATGGGCGCCACCGAAATCGAGTGCCGCGAGCTGGCATAGCCGCCGCGGAAACCGTGCGTGTGGGCGCTGAAGAAGTGGCTCTGCTGGGCCGAGACGCCGGCGCCTTCGCTGTTGGTGATGCGCTTGTCGGTCGACAGGGCGGCTTCTTCGCACGCCAGCGCCAGCTCGGCGGCCTGCTCGCTCGTCACGTCCCAGGGGTGGAACAGGTCGAGTTCGGGTTGTTCCTTGACGATGTCTTCCTCGTCGGGAAGGCCGCTGACCGGGTCTTCGGCCGTGAAGCGGGCGATGTCGTAGGCGGCCTGCACGGTCTGCTGGATCGCGCCCTCGGAAAAGTCGGAGGTGCTGGCATTGCCGCGGCGGTGGCCCACGTAGACGGTGATGCCCAGCGACTTGTCGCGGTTGCGCTCGACGTTCTCGAGTTCGCCCTTGCGGACGGAGACGCTGAGGCCGCAGCCCTCGGAGGCCTCGGCCCCGGCATCGGTCGCCCCGAGCTTCCTGGCATGCGCCAAGGCCGTGTCGACCAGGTTTTCGAAGAAGGAGCGGCTGTAGGCGAAGCCGGAATCGGCGCGCGAGGAGGATGTCGTCATGTGGTGGCTATGATACTTGCGCCCCCTATTTCCCGTTTTCCCTTCAGCTTCCCACCGCGCATTGCACGCGTTGCAACGCCGCACGGTGCGGCCCAGAATCCACCTCATGTCCCGCAAACCCAAAAAAGGCTATTTCGTCCGTGGCCAGTTCGTCGCCGAAGGCAGCGAACTCGACCTGGAGCTCAAGCGCGAGCTCAAGGGCACCGACGAAGCCAGCCGCACCGATCTCAAGCGCGAAAGCGACGAACTGCAAAAGCTCGGTACCGAGTTGCTCGGCCTGCGCGCCGGTTTGTTCGACGCGCTTCCGCTGGACGAAAAGCTGGTCGACGCCGTCGCCGAGGCCAAGCGCATCACCAATTTCGAGGGCAAGCGCCGCCAGATGCAGTTCATCGGCAAGCTGATGCGCAAGCTCGACCCCGAGGTGCTGGAGGCCGTGAAGCTCGCCCTGACCGAGCAGAACAGCGTGCCGGCGGCCGAAACCGCCGCCCTGCACGAGGCCGAACGCTGGCGCGACCGCCTGATTGCCGACGACGACGCGCTCGGCGGCTGGATCGAAACCCACCCCGCGACCGATTCCCAGCAGCTGCGCGCCCTGGTGCGCCAGGCCCGCAAGGACATGAAGACCGGCCCGGCCGGCGAGGCGCCGCGCCAGGGCAAGGCCTACCGCGAGATCTTCCAGCTGGTGCGCGAGCAGCTGGCGGTGCACGGCGGTGCGGACCATGCCGCAGCGGCGGCCGCGCAGGACCGGGAAGAGGACGCATGAGCTCCCCGTATTTCTCCCTCCCCTTCCGGGGGAGGGCCGGGGTGGGGGCACGCGGCGTCTCCATCGAGCGCCCTGCCCGCCCCCATCCCAACCTTCCCCCAAAGAGGGAAGGAGCAACACCATGAGCGCACCTGACGCTGTCCGCATCGGCATCGTCTCGGTCAGCGACCGCGCCTCCAGCGGCACCTACGAGGACAAAGGGCTGCCCTCACTGAAGGAATGGCTCGGCCGCGCGTTGAAGAACCCGATCGAGTTCGAGGCACGGCTGATTCCCGATGAGGCGGCGCAAATCAGCGCCACGCTGATCGAGCTGGTCGACGCCGGCTGCTCGCTGGTGCTGACCACGGGCGGCACCGGCCCCGCCATGCGGGACGTAACACCCGAAGCCACCCTCGCCGTGGCCCACAAGGAAATGCCTGGCTTCGGCGAGCAGATGCGCCAGATCAGCCTGCGCTTCGTGCCGACCGCGATCCTCTCGCGCCAGGTGGCGGTGATCCGCGACAAGAGCCTGATCATCAACCTGCCGGGGCAGCCGAAGTCGATTGCGGAAACGCTCGAAGGGCTGAAGGATGCCGAGGGCACGCAACTGGTTCCGGGCATCTTTGCGGCGGTGCCCTATTGCATCGACCTGATCGGCGGGCCGTACCTCGAGACCGACGACGCGGTCTGCAAGGCGTTCCGGCCCAAGTCGGCGATCCGGCAGCCCAGCCGCTGAAGGCTGGCCGGACGATGCTGAAAGACATCTACCGCCTCTACTCGGACCCCGCCGCCGCCAGGCAACTGCTGGCCGACAGTGCGGCGCAAGCGGTCAGCTGGCGCTGGGCCTCCGAATCGATGGCCGAGGAGGTTCCGTTCCTGCAGGAGAAATACGGCGGGCCGAAGACCCGGTGGATCGCCGACGACAAGGCGGATGCAGCCCGCCATGTTCACCATGGTTTCGATGCCGCCGGGCGGCTGGTGCTTCAACGCGACAGCAGCGGCCGCGAAACCGCCTGGCTCCACGAGGCCGGCCGGCGCACCGGCGTGCAGTTCTCCCTGCATGAAGACGAAGCCCATATCGGCGTCGTGACGCAGTACCGCGATGCCGGTGGCCTGCTCGCGTCGCACCACGTCAGCCACGGCCACAAGGGTTTCGACCAGCGCTTCCTGTGGGAGAACGGCCAGCTCCAGCGCGCCGTCACCGCCAACTGGGCCCAGGGCGAAAAGACCTGGCTCTGCCAGGACGTGTACCGCTACGACGATGCGGCGCTGCTCGACACCATCACGCTGGAATACCTCGACGAAGACGGCCGGCCGGACGGCCAGCGCCGCCTGACGTACCGCCGGCCGCGCAAGGGCGAAACGCTGGCCTCCGTGGCCGCGAAGGTCGAGGCCCTGCTCATCGCGCAGATCACCGAAGCGCTCGCCCTGATTCCCAGGGACGAAAAGATCTACTGCCTGCTGATCTGCTACACGGAAGAAGACTTCGCCGCCGCCTGGCCCCCGTTCCTCGTGTGGGGCCGGGAGTCCTACCGCCGCTCGGTGCTGCAGAAGGGCGAGGAAGTGCCCTACTACCTCTGGGCACCGGACGAAATACGCGAAGTCCAGGGAGACGCGCACGAGCGATGGTTCGACAACGCGAGCCTGCAGGAAAGCTGCTTGCTGCACAGCCAGTTCATGGACATCCAGCAGAGCACCGCATCGGCCAGGCGCGTGCTGAAGAACCTGGCATTGCATTTCAACGCGCCGGCCGCGCACGCATCGCTGCCTGCGACCGACGATTTCGTGGTCGCGTATGCGGACAACACCGGCGAGGTCGATCCGCTCAGGGCCATGAAGGCCGGCATCGCGCCCGAGCGATGGGCCTTGCTCAAGGAACGCGGCTGCGTCTGAAGGCCCGCTGGAATGCCCAGGGATTGCTCAAGGCAATCGGAAGGGATGGAACTACGCGGTCGCGCGCTGCCGGACCCAGGCTTCGAAGCCGGTCGGCGCCAGGCGCGCACCGGCCGCTGGCGTCAGCGAACGATCATCGAGCCGCACGCCGAAGTAAGCCGCCTCGGCATCGGTGACGACCTCCCGGGCGTCGCCCGTCGCAGCGAGAAAACGGCGCACCAGGTCGTCGAGCGGCACCGCCTCCGGCCCGGCGATCTCCACCCTGCCACCTGACGGCGGCTCGGTCACGATCTCGGCCAGCGCCGCGGCAACGTCCTCCGCCGCAATCGGCTGCACCAGGGCGTTCGACAGGCGGATCGCACCGCCGGCAGCACCTGCGTTGGCAATGCCGCCCAGGAACTCGAAGAACTGCGTGGCCTGCACGATCGTGTAGGGCACGGGCGAGGCCTCGATCAGGTCTTCCTGGGCCTGCTTGGCGCGGAAATAGCCGCTGGCCAGCAGCCGGTCGGTGCCGACGACCGACAGCGCGATGTGGTGGGCCACGCCGGCTTCGGCCTCGGCCGCGAGCAGGTTGCGCCCCGAGGTCTGGAAGAAGCGCAGCACGGCCTCGTCTTCGAACGACGGCGAGTTCGCCACGTCGACGACGACCCTGGCCCCCGCCAGGGCCTCCTTCAGGCCTTCGCCCGTGAGCGTATTGACGCCCGTGGAGGGCGAGGCGGCGATGACCTCGTGGCCGGCGTGGCGCAGCCGCGCGGCGAGCTTCGAGCCGATGAGGCCGGAGCCTCCGATGATGACGATCTTCATGGTCGATTTCCTCGTGAAAGGGAGTCCAGAGAACGCCCCCCGTGGACGCCCATGCAACCAAGACGTCCGGTGGGGATGGTTTGTGACACCAAGATCAAAAACTACTTGGAATCGGCCCGTCAGTAAAGCCCGGCGCAGCGCCTTCTCGTCGCGCCCGCCGCGCGGGCCTGTTCACGTGCCATGGATCGATCCTTGCGCAGGGTCGAGCGGCGCGCCATGGCGCTGCTCGCGGACTTCTTCCTCTTCGCCCTCGTCGCGCCGATGGGCGATGCGGTAGAGCAGCGGCAGCACCAGCAGCGTCAGCGCGGTCGAGGAAAGGATGCCGCCGATCACCACCGTGGCCAGCGGCCGCTGCACCTCGGCGCCAGTGCCGGTGGCGATCGCCATCGGCACGAAGCCCAGCGATGCCACCAGCGCGGTCATCAGCACCGGCCGCAGCCGGGTGAGCGCGCCCTCGCGGATCGCTGCATCGAGCGGCAGGCCGCCCTCGCGCAGGTTGCGGATGAACGAGATCATCACCAGCCCGTTGAGCACCGCCACGCCGGAGAGCGCGATGAAGCCCACCGCCGCCGAGATCGACAGCGGAATGCCGCGCAGCCACAGCGCCACAATGCCGCCGGTGAGCGCGAACGGAATGCCGGTGAACACCAGCAGCCCGTCCTTCAGGTTGCCGAACATCGCGAACAGCAGCGTGAACACCAGCAGCAACGACACCGGCACCACCACCTGCAGCCGCTGCGTGGCCGAGGCGAGGTTCTCGTACTGGCCGCCCCAGACGGTCCAGTAGCCCGCAGGAATGGCGACTTTGCGCATCGCCTCTTCGGCCTCGGCCACGAAGGAGCCGAGGTCGCGGCCGCGCACATTGGCGCTCACCACGATGCGGCGCTTGCCGTTCTCGCGGCTGACCTGGTTCGGGCCGGGCGCGAGCTCCAGCGTGGCGACTTCGCCGAGCGGGATGAAGCTGGTGCGCTGCGCCTCTGTGCCGGCCCCCTTGGGCAAGGCCACCGGCAGGCGCCTGATCGCCTCCAGGTCGGTGCGCAGGCTCTCGGGCAGGCGCACGATGATGTCGAAGCGCCGGTCGCCGTCGAACAGCGTCCCCGCCTCGCGGCCACCGACCGCGATGGAGATCGCATCCTGCACATCGCCCACGTTGAGGCCGTAGCGCGCGGTCTTGCCGCGGTCGATGTTCACCGTGAGCATCGGCAGGCCCGTGGTCTGCTCGACCTTCACTTCGGCCGCACCGGCGATCTTGCCCAGCACCCCCGACACTTCGGCCGCCGTCTTGTCGAGCACGTCCATGTCGTCGCCGAAGATCTTCACCGCCACGTCGCTGCGCACGCCCGAGATCAGCTCGTTGAAGCGCAGCTGGATCGGCTGCGAGAACTCGTAGTTGTTGCCGGGCAGCTTCTCCACCTCTTCCTGCACCGCCGCGAGGATCTCGGCACGCGTGCGGCGCGGTGTGGGCCACTGGTCTTCGGGCTTCAGCATGATGTAGCCGTCGGAGATGTTCGGCGGCATCGGGTCCGATGCGATCTCGGCCGTGCCGGTGCGCGCGAACACGCGCTCGATCTCCGGGAACTTCGCCTTCAGCGTGCGCTCGAGCTGCTTCTGCATCTCGACCGACTGGGTGAGGCTGGTGCCCGGAATGCGCAGCGCCTGGATCGCGAAGTCGCCCTCGCTCAGGCTGGGCACGAACTCCGTGCCCAGCCGCGTGGCCAAGAGGCCCGAGAGCAGCACCGCCACCACGGCCGTGGTGATGACCAGCGGCTTGGCCGTCATGACGCGTGCCAGCAGCGGCGCATAGCCGCGCTTGGCCCACACCATCAACCGGTTTTCCTTCTCGCTGACCTTGTTGCCGATGAACAGTGCCACGGCCGCGGGAATGAAGGTGATCGACAGGATCATCGCGCCCAGCAGCGCGATCACCACGGTGAAGGCCATCGGGTGGAACAGCTTGCCCTCGACACCCGTGAGCGCAAAGATCGGCAGGTACACGATCATGATGATCAGCTGGCCGAACAGCAGCGGGCGCCGCGCCTCCTGCGAGGCGGCGAACACTTCATGGAAGCGCTCGCTGCGCGTGAGCGGCCGCCCGTGCTTCGCCTGTGCATGGGCGAGGCGCCGAACGCAGTTCTCCACGATCACCACCGCCCCGTCGATGATGATGCCGAAGTCCAGCGCGCCCAGGCTCATGAGGTTGGCGCTGACCTTCTGGTTCACCATGCCGGTGAAGGTGAAGAGCATCGACAGCGGAATCACCAATGCGGTGATCAGCGCTGCGCGGATGTTCCCGAGGAACAGGAACAGCACCGCAATCACCAGCACCGCGCCCTCGAAGAGGTTCTTCTTCACCGTGGCGATGGCCTTGTCGACCAGCACCGTGCGGTCATACACCGTCACGGCCTTCACGCCTGCGGGCAGCGTGCGGTTGATCTCCTGCATCTTCTTGTCGACCGCCTGCGAGACGGTGCGGCTGTTCTCGCCGATCAGCATGAAGACGGTGCCCAGCACCACCTCGCGGCCGTTGTCGGTGGCCGCGCCGGTGCGCAGCTCCTGGCCGATGCCGACCTCGGCCACGTCCTGCACGCGCAGCGGAATGCCGCCTGTGTTGCCGAGGATCACATTGCCGATGTCCTCCACCGACTTCACCTGCCCCGGCGCGCGGATCAGGTACTGCTCGCCGCGCTTCTCGATGTAGCCCGCGCCCACGTTGGCGTTGTTGCGCTCCAGCGCGGTGACCAGGTCGGCCATCGTGAGGCCGTGGGCCAGCAGCTTGGCGGGGTCGGGTGCGATCTGGAACTCCTTGGCATGGCCACCGATGGAATTGATCTCGGTCACGCCCGCCACGTTGCGCAGCTGCGGCTTGATGATCCAGTCCTGGATCTCGCGCAGGTCGGTCGGCGTGTAGGGCTTGCCGTCGGCCTTCTTCGCGCCCTCTTCCGCTTCCACGGTCCAGAGGTAGATCTCGCCGAGGCCGGTCGAGATCGGCCCGATCACCGGCGAGATGCCGCTGGGCATGCTTTCGCGCGCCGACTGGATGCGCTCGTTCACCAGCTGCCGCGCGAAGTAGATGTCGGTGCCGTCCTCGAAGATCACCGTCACTTGCGAGAGGCCGTAGCGCGAGAGCGAGCGGGTCTGCTGCAGGCCCGGCAGGCCGGCCATCACCGTCTCGATGGGATAGGTCACGCGCTGCTCGGCCTCGAGCGGCGAATAGCCGGGCGCGGCGGTGTTGATCTGCACCTGCACGTTGGTGATGTCGGGCACGGCGTCGATCGGCAGCTTCTGGTAGCTGAAGACGCCGAGCGCGGCCATGCCGAGCACGGCGAGCAGGACCAGCCAGCGCTGCGCAATGGAGAACCCAATGACTCGTTCGAACATGCGGCGGTCCTCAGTGGGTGTGCGTCGCAGCGCTCTTGCCCTGCTGCGACTTCACGACGAAGCTGCCGCTCGCGGCGTAGGCCGTGCCGGGCTTCAGGCCGCTCACGATCTCGATGCGCCGGCCGTCGCTGCGGCCGGTCTGCACATGCTGCGGCAGGAAGCCGCCGGGCACCTTGAGGAAGACGGTGGGCTTTTCTTCCACGGTCTGTACGGCATCGGCAGACACCGTGACGGGCGCCTCCGCCTCGGAGGAAACCAGCTCGACATTCACGAACAGCCCGGGCCGCCAGACACGCTGCGGATTGGTCAGCGTCACGCGCGCCGTGGCCGTGCGCGTCTGCGCGCCGATCAGCGAGCCCACGTACGACACCGTGCCGCTGGCCGCCTGGTCGAAGGCGCCGGAGCGGATGGTCACCGGCTCGCCGATGCGCACCAGGTTGAGGTTGCTGGCGGCCACGCTGATCTCGGCCCACACGGTCGAGAGGTCGGAGATGGTGAAGACGTTGACGCTCTCGCCCACCGACTCGCCGAGCGAGATGTGCTTCTCGACCACCATGCCGTCGAAGGGTGCGCGCAGCTCGTAGCGGCCGAGCGCGGCGGAGCCCGGCGTCGCGCCCAGGGCCAGCAGCTTCTGGTTGGCGTTGGCCACGGCGATCTGCGCCTCCTGCATCGCCTGCTGGGCCTGCAGGTAGTCCTGCTGGGGCGAGATCTTTTCTTCCCAGAGTTTCTTTTCGCGCTCGTAGGTGGAACGGGCCAGTTCCAGCCGGCGCTGCGCCGACTGCAAGGCGCTGCGCTGCTCCGAGAGCCCCGGGCTCGACAGCACCGCGAGCACCTGGCCGCGCTTCACTTCCTGGCCGAGGTTGGCCGACACGCTGTCGACCACGCCCGCCACGCGCGGCACCACGTGGGCGGTGCGGTCTTCGTTGAACTTGATCTCGCCGGGCAGTTGCAGCGAGGTCTTGATGCGCGCGGGGCCGGCGCTTTCGATGGCCATGCCCGCGGCCTTGATCTGTTCGTCAGTGAAGGCGATCGTTTCCTCGTCCTCCTTGTGTTCCTTTGACCCGGCCTTCGCTTCGCCGGAAGCGCCCTTCTCCTTGGGCTCTTCGCCGTGGTGCTCCTTGTCGTCATGGCCCTTGGCTTCGACATGACCGTGGCCGTGGTCCTTGCCCTCTTCCTTGCCTTCCTCGTGGTGCTCGCCATCGGCATGGCCTCCGGCTTCCGAATGGCCGGCCGCCCCGGGCTTGGCCGGTGCGGTGCGCAGGATCATCGCGCCGGCCGCAAAGCCCACGACCAGGACGACCGCGATGGCCATCCACTGCTTCTTGCCGACGCGCTCGGCGAAAGTCTTGCGTTCTTCTGTGTTCATGATCTTGTGGAGTCCTTGTCAGCGCACGACGGGCGTCGCGTGCAGGTTGTCGTCGCCTTCGGTGCCGAGCAGCCGGTCGAGCTCGCCGGCCGCGCGGTGCGCATCGGCCAGCGAGAGCAGGTACTGGTTGCGCACCTGGAACAGCGTGCGCTGCGCATCGAGCGCCTCGAGAAAGCTGAACTTGCCGAGCTCGAAGCCCTTGGTCGCGGCCTTGTAGGCGGTCTCTGCGCCAGGCAGCGCATCGCGCTGCAGCGTCTCGGCGGTGGCGCGCGCCGAACGCAGGCGCTCGGTGGCCTGCGCGACGTCGGCGCCCAGTTGCAGTTCTGCGGCGGCGAGGTCGTCGCGCGCTTTCTCCTCGCGGCTCAGCGCCTCGGCGACGTTGCCGCGGTTGGTGTCGAAGATCGGCAGCGGCACCGAGAGGCCGACGACGACCTGGTTGCGGCGGCTCGCGCTTGCATCGTCGGTGGACGCAGGCACGCGCTTGGCGCCCAGCGACACGGTGATGTCGGGAATGCGCTTGGCCTGCTCCAGGCTGGACAGTGCCTCGCGCCGCTCGACCTCGAGCCGGGCCTGCTGCAGCACGGGCGCTGCGAAGAGCCGGCGCTCCACGTCCTGCGCCGGGGCGGCCACCGGCAGCTGGTCGACCGCGCCGTCCACCTGCGTGAAGCGCGGATTCGGGTTGCCCCACAACGCGGCCAGCTGTTGCCGCGCCGAACGCAGCGTGCCTTCGGCCTGCAGCAGTTCCACGCGGACGCCCGCCTCGGCCACGCGCGAGCGGGTTTCCTCCAGCGGAGAAACCTTGCCGGCCGCCACGCGGTTGGCGGCCGCCCGGGTCGCGGCCTGCGCGAGCCCGACGGCATCCTGTGCAAGGCGCAAACGCTCCTGCGCCGTCAGCACTTCGAAGAACAGCGTGACGGTCGATGCGCGAAGCTCGGAACGGCGCGCGGCGAGCGCCGATGCGGCCTGGTCGCGCGCGCGCTCCGCCGCCGTGACCCGCGCCGCACGCTTGCCACCCAGCTCGATCGGCTGGCTCAGCTGGACCGTGGTGGTGCGGTTGTCGCGGCGCAGGTCTTCCAGCTGGGCGCCGAGCACCGGGTTCGGCCAGGCGCCGGCCTGGGCGATGGCGCCCTCGGTGGCCTCCTGCTCGCGCGAGGCCGCGGACAGACTGGGGTTGGACTGCTGCACCAGCGCGATGGCGCTGCGAAGGGTCAGCGGACCCGCGGCCTCCAGCGTTCTGGCGGCCGGACGGGACGAGGAAGACAGGGAGCCGGCAACAGCCTGTGGCTGTGAATAGGCCGGAGGTACCGCCAAGGCCAACACGGCCAGCGGCACGAAGAGCGTGCGCATCGAATTCTCCTGGGTTGCGAAACAACGGACGGACGAATTCGGCGAGAGCTCAGCTGATGGGTGGGATCAGTGGTGGGTGGTGTTCTCTCGCCGAATCAGAGGGCGAGAGACCGTGCGGGACGCACCGGAACGTCGGAGATGTGCGAAATGAAACGCGCCTCCGGGAGGGTGTGCAGAACCTGGGACAACTGCGGCGTGCCTGCGGTGTCGCCGGCCGCCACGTCCGCATGCTGCGCGCAGCCGGAATGGCTGACGATGCAATGGCCGACCGCGCCGTTCGGCTGCGTGGTCGTGTTCTTCTTGGCGCCGTCGCCGGTGTGCGTGCGGTCCGTGCCGCGGGGCTCGTCCTCGTGGTGGCCCCAGTGCCCGGGCTGCGTGTCGCGTTCATGCTCGCAGTACGCCGCCGACGCCGCCCAGCTGAGCTGGAACGGAAGCAGGAACAGCAGAAAAATCAGAAGCCAGCGACGCATGAGTCCAAAAAGTATATCGGCGGCCTGTGGCACGCCGCCCGGTAAAGGCCCTGCGCTTCGAAGGCCCGGCGCACTGTACGACGCGAGGGCGGCGCATTGTCTGTCAATAGGATTACTAAATCGTAACCACCGCCTCGAAAGCGCTTGGGTACCATCTGCGAATGCGAATTCTTGTCATTGAAGATGAACCCAAGCTGGGCGACTACCTGAAAAAGGGGCTGGAGGAAAACGGCTACGTCGTCGACATCGCCCGCGATGGCATCGAAGGACGCTACCTCGCCACCGAGGGAGACTACGCGCTGATCCTGCTCGACGTGATGCTGCCCGGCGTCGACGGCTTTGCCGTGCTGCAGGCCATCCGCCGCACGAAGAACATGCCCGTGCTGGTGCTCACCGCACGCGACAAGGTCGAAGACCGCGTGCAGGGCCTGCAGCAAGGCGCCGACGACTACCTCGTCAAGCCCTTCTCCTTCTCCGAGTTGCTGGCGCGGGTGCAGGCCCTGTTGCGGCGCGGCCAGGCACAGGATTCGACCGTGCTCCGGCTGGCCGACCTCGAGCTCGACATGGCGAGCCGCAAGGTCTTTCGCAACCGCGTGCGGCTCGACCTCACGGCCAAGGAATTCACCCTGCTCGTGGTGCTGCTGCGCCGGCGCGGCCAGATCCTCTCGCGCACCACGCTCGCCGAGCAGGTGTGGGACATGAATTTCGACAGCGACACCAACGTGGTGGAAGTGGCCATCCGGCGCCTGCGCAGCAAGATCGACGATCCGTTCGAGGTAAAGCTGCTCCATACCGTTCGCGGCATGGGCTACGTGCTGGAAGACCGGTCCTGGGCATGAGCCCAAGGCCGCATTCGCTACAGAGCCGGCTGTCGCTCTGGTTCGCCGCGCAGACGCTGTTCGGACTCAGCGTGATCTGCCTGGCCATCTACCTCGTGACGGCCTGGAACTTCGGCGAGAAACAGGAGGACGCGCTCGACCACAAGTCGGTGCTGGTGCAGCACCTGCTGGCAGAGGCCGAGAAAGGGGGCGACCTCGTCTTCCTGCGGCACAAGCTCGACGATTTCTTCTCGATGCAGGACGACGTGAGCCTGTCGATCTCGCATGCGGGCAAACCGCTCTTTGAATCCCGGCCCGCGGCCGGCGGCCGCTGGATGCGGCGCGACCTGGTGGTGCCCTGGCAGCAAGGCGACGCGACGACGCAGCTGCAGGTGCAGATCGGCGTGAACGTGGCGCAGGAAGCCCGGCTGCTCGAACGGCTCGCCTGGACGCTGCTCGGCGCCGTGCTGCTGGGCACGGCGCTGGTGTCGCTCACGGGCATGTGGTTGGTGCGGCGCGGCCTGCGGCCGCTGAAGACGCTGGCCGACCAGACCGCGGCGATGGCGCCCGACAGGGCCAACCAGCCCATCGATGCGATGGCCTTCGCCGAAGAGCTGCGCCCCTGGATCATGCAGTTCAACGCGCTGCTGCTGCGGGTGCAGCGTGCCTACGTGCAGCTCGAATCCTTCAATGCCGACGTGGCGCACGAGTTGCGCACGCCGCTTGCCAACCTGATCGGCTCCACCGAGCTGGCCCTCACGCGCCAGCGTTCGAACGAGGAACTGCAGGGTGTGCTGACCTCCAACCTGGAAGAGATCGGCCGGCTCTCGGGCATCGTCACCGACATGCTGTTTCTCTCGAAGGCCGACCGCGGCACCTCGACGCGTTCGAGGGCCGTCGTCAGCCTCGCGGCGCAGGCGCGCGACGTGATCGACTTCTACGACGCGATGCTCGACGAGGCCGGGCTGAAAGCCGAAGTCGCCGGCGACGCCATGGCCGACGTGGACGCCGCGCTGATACGCCGTGCCCTCTCCAATCTGCTGGGCAACGCGATCCGCTTTGCAGCGCCGGCCTCGACGATCGGGATCGACCTTGCCGAGGACCGCGACGGGTTCACGGTCTCGGTCGTCAATCGGGGCGAACCGGTAGCCCCCGCCGCGTTGCCCCGCCTGTTCGAACGCTTCTACCGCGCCGCCCAGGCCAGGGACGGTTCCACGCGGCACCACGGGCTGGGCCTCTCGATCGTCGAGGCCATCGCGCGCATGCACGGGGGGCGGGTGTTCGCATCGAGCCAGGACGGCGCAACGCGCATCGGTTTCACCGTGCGCCGCAACGGCTGAGGCAGGCCCACGCGAGCCCACACGCTCAAGGCTTGGCGTGCGCCTCGGCCTCGCCCGCAGCGTCGCCGGCCAGCCGCGCCTTGCGGCCGATGCACAGCGTCATCAGCGGCCCCGTCATCGCGGTGGTGGCGAGCGCCATCACCAGCAGCATCGTGAACAGCTCGGGGCCGATCAGCCCCACGTCGAGCCCGATCTTGATCACGATCAGCTCCATCAGGCCGCGCGCGTTCATCAGCGAACCGGTGGCCAGGCTGTCGCGCCAGCCGTAGCCGGCGATGCGCGCGCCGGCCGCGCCGCCGGCGATCTTGCCGACGGTGGCCACGCCCACGATCAGCAGCATTGCGCCCAGGCTCGCACCGGTGAAGGCATTCGACGTGGTGCCCAGCCCGGCGAGGGCAAAGAACAGCGGCATCAGCACGACGATGGAGATCGGCTCGATGCGTTCGCTCAGCGAGCGCAGCAGGCGGTCGTCGCGCGGCAGGCAGGCACCGAACAGGAAGGCGCCGAACACCGCATGCAGGTGCAGCCACTCGGTCAGCAGCGCGGTGAGCAGCAGGCCGATCATGAGCGAGGCCATCACCGTGGTCGAAGGCTCGCCGTCGGGCGCCTTCACGCGCAGCAGCCAGGCAAAGGCCGGCTTCAGGCCGAAGAACAGGAAGGAGAGCATCACGACCACGCCGACCGTGATCTTGACCAGCCCCGCGTAGCCCTCGCCCGCCCCCACCAGGGCCACCACGAAGGCCAGCAGGATCCAGGCGAACACATCGACCACCGCTGCGGCGCTGAGCGAGAGCTGGCCGAAGGCCGTGCGCGTCATGCCGCGGTCCTTGAGGATGCGCGCCATGACCGGAAAGGCCGTGATGGACAGCGCCGCCGCCATGAACAGCGCAAAGGGCCAGAAAGCGACGCCGGCCGGTGCGAGCGTGGGATACAGCGTCGGCGAGATCGCGAGGCCCAGCGCCAGCGGCACGACCACGCTGAGCACGCCCACGGCGCCCGCGGCCTTGAGCTGCGCCCGCATGTTCCGCGTGGCCCGCAGTTCCAGGCCGACGACGAACATGAACAGCACCAGCCCCACCGTCGACAGCGACGAAAGGCCCTGCAGCAATTCCTTCGAGAACAGCTGCGCATGCAGCGAGGGAAAGAGCGCGCCCATGACCGCCGGTCCCAGCATCAGGCCGGCAGCCATTTCGCCGACCACGCTGGGCTGGCCCACATGGCGAAGCACCCAACCGCAGATGCGCGCGGTGGTAAGAATGACGACGAGTTGCAGCAGCAGGGTGGTGACGGACATGGACGGGTCGCGGTGGCAGGAGATCGCCCGATGTTAGTTCTACGCCTCCGGGTCGATCCAGCGGTTGGCCCACTGGTTGAGCGGGGTCAGGCGCTTGACCAGCTCGCCGCCCGCCTCGGTGAGCACATAGCCCGCGTCCACCAGCGCGACGACGCCGGCCGCGCGCAGCTCCTTGAGCCGGTCGTTCAGCACCGAGGGCGACATGTCATCCGTGCTCACGCGCAGCGCCCTGAAGCTCTGGGGCTGGCCATCGCGCAGCTCCCACAGGATGCGCAACGTGCCCTTGCGGCCCAGCTGCTCCAGCAGCCGCATGATGGGCCGCCGCGCCACGGCTGGCGCGGGCTGCGAGGCCGATGCTTCTTCGTCTTCCATGCCGTTCTTTCGGTGATCGATGCGGCGCGCTCTTGCGCTACGTATTTCGTAGCGATAGACTGCACCGAATCGCTACGATTTCCGTAGCGACCTGCACCGCATTCTATGGAAGGACCCGCCCGTGGCAAACACCGCCCCGAAAAGCCTGGACCCGAACCGCGCCCCAAGGATTCCACCGCTCGAACCGCCCTACCCCGAGCCCGTCGGCGCGCTGCTCACCCGCATGACGCCGCCGCAGGCGCCCGAGATCCTCGCGCTCTTCAGGGTGATGGCCGTGAACCCCGCGCTTGCCGAGCGCACGCTCGACCTGGGCCGCTACCTGCTGGGCCGCAAGGCGGCCATCGACCTGCGCGAACGCGAGATCGTGATCATGCGGGTCTGCGCCCGCTGCGGCGCGGAGTACGAATGGGGCGTGCACTGGACCGGCTTTGCCGATGCGGCCGGCTTCAGCGAGGCCGACCGGCGCGTGATGGCGGCGGCCGATGGCGACCTCTCCCTGCTCGCGCCGCGCGACGCCCTGCTTGTCTCGATGGTCGACCAGCTGCACGACACCAGCGATGTGGACGATGCGCTCTGGCAGGCCCTCGGCGAGCATTGGAGCCACGCGCAACTGGTCGAGCTGATGATGCTCGCGGGGTGGTACCACTCGGTGAGCTATGTGTGCAATGCGGCGCGCGTGCCATTGGAGAAATGGGCTGCGCGCTGGTAGGCCTCAGCCTCCGCTCTTCACGCTGGAAGGTGCGCGCATCAACCGCAGCCCGTTGGCCACCACCAGCAGGCTCGCGCCCATGTCGGCAAACACCGCCATCCACATCGTCGCGCTGCCGAACACCGCGAGCACGAAGAACACACCCTTGATGCCGAGCGCCAGCGTGATGTTCTGCCACAGCACCGAATGCGCGCGGCGCGAGAGGCGGATGGTTTCGGGGATGCGGCGCAGGTCGTCGTTCATGATGACCACGTCGGCGGCTTCCATCGCGGTGTCGGTGCCCGCGCCGCCCATCGCGAAACCGATGTCGGCCTGAGCGAGCGCCGGTGCGTCGTTGATGCCGTCGCCGGTCATCGCAACCGCACCGTAGCGCGCCTGCATGGCCTGGATGGCGCCGAGCTTTTCTCCGGGCAGCAGGTTGCCGCGTACGTCCTCGATGCCGGCATGGGCGCCGATGGTCCTGGCCGTCGCGGCGTTGTCGCCGGTGAGCATCACCGGCACGACACCGAGGGCGCGCAGTTCGGCCACCGCGGCCTGCGACGATTCCTTGATCGTGTCGGCCACGGCGAACAACGCCAGCACCGCCTGGCCCGATGCCAGCAAGGTGACGGTGCGGCCCGTCTCCTCGTGGCGCTTGAGTTCGGCCTCGAGCGCCGGCGTGCACAGGCCGCGCTCCTCGATCAGGCGGTGGTTGCCGAGCACGTAGGCCTGGCCTGCCAACGTGGCCTGCACGCCGCGGCCCGGCAGCGCGGCGAAGCCGGCAACCTCCTCGCGCGGGCCCTTCAAGCCGTCGGCGATGGCCTTCGACACGGGATGGTCCGACCGGCCCGCAATGCTGGCGGCGATCGCGAACACCGCCGCTTCGTTGCCCGAGGGGCCGACCAGGCTGGACGCGACCAGCTTCGGCTTGCCTTCGGTGATGGTGCCCGTCTTGTCGAGCGCCACGGCCTTGAGCTTGCGTGCCTCTTCCAGGTAGGTGCCGCCCTTGATCAGGATGCCGCGCCGCGCGGCCGATGCCAACGCGCTCACCACGGTGACGGGCGTCGAGATGACCAGTGCGCACGGGCACGCGATGACCAGCAGCACCAGCGCCTTGTAGATGGCCTCAAGCCAGGGCCATCCCATGAACAGCGGCGTGAACACCGCGATGGCCAGCGCCAGCACGAAGACCGCGGGCGTGTAGATGGCAGCGAACCTGTCGACGAAGCGCTGCGTGGGCGCGCGCGTGCCCTGCGCCTCCTCGACCGCGTGGATGATGCGCGCGAGCGTGGTGTTGGCGGCCACCGCCGTGACGCGGAACTCCAGCGCGGCGGTCTGGTTGATGGTGCCCGCGAAGACGGGGTCGCCAATGGTCTTGTCGACCGGAATGCTCTCGCCCGTGACCGGCGCCTGGTCGATGGCGCTGAGACCTTCGGTCACCACGCCGTCCAGCGGCACGCGCTCGCCGGGGCGGATGCGGGCGATGGCGTCGAGCGCCACCGTGTCGGCCATCACGGTCCGCCAGCTGCCGTCGAGCTGCTTCACCTCGGCCTGCTCGGGTGCGAGGGCCAGCAGGCTTTGAATGGCGTTGCGGGCACGGTCGACGGCGCGGGCCTCGATCAGTTCGGCAATCGCATAGAGCGCCATCACCATCGCGGCCTCGGGCCACTGGCCGATGACGAAGGCGCCCGTCACGGCGACAGCCATCAGGGCGTTGATGTTGAGGCGGCCGCGCACCAGCGCGCCGAAGCCCTTCTTGTAGGTGTCGAGGCCGGCCAGCCCGATGGCGGCGAGCGCAAGCACCATCTCGGCGGCCATGAAGCCCTTGCCGTCGAGCGCGAGAAAAGAGATCGACTCGGCCGCGATGGCCAGCACCAGCGCGGCGACCAGACGCGCAAGGCCCGTGCGCATGCCCGCGATGCGTGCGGGGGCGGCGGCTGGCACCACCGTGTCGCCGAGCTGTTCGGGCTTGAAGCCCGCCTTGCGGATCGCGTCGAGCGCACCGGACAGCGCGCCGTCATCGGTCGTGATGGCCATCGTGCGCTCGCCGAGGCGAAAGCGCAGGGCCTTGACGCCCGCGACCGGTTCGAGCGCGCGGCGGATCTCGGACTCCTCGACGGCGCAATCCATCGTGGGAATGCGGAAGAGCAAGGCGCCCTTCGGGATGTCGGCCGCCTCGGCTGCAGTCGACGAGCCGCAGACCGGGCTGCCGCAGCAGGCCGTTTCGGTATGGGCATGGGCGTGCCCGTGCGAATGATCGTGGCCGTGGCCGTGGTCGTGCGGATGGGCGTTCGGCACCGTCGTATTCAGAGCGTTCTGGTTCGTCATGAAGGCCATTGGAAACCCTGAAGCAGGTGTAGAGTCAAACGCAGAATCTCCACTTCAACATTTGCCGCATCATGAAAATCGGTGAACTGGCCAAGGTCGCGAACACGCCGGTCGAAACCATCCGCTACTACGAGCGCGAGCACCTGCTGCCCGAGCCCGCGCGCACCGACGGCAACTACCGCATCTACGACGACGAGCACGCCCAGCGCCTGGGCTTCATCCGGCGCTGCCGTTCGCTGGACATGACGCTCGACGAGATCCGCAGCCTGCTGAAATTCCGCGACGCGCCGCAGAACGATTGCGGGCAGGTCAACCAGTTGCTGGACGACCACATCGGCCACGTGGCCGCGCGCATCTCCGAACTGAAGACGCTCGAAAAGCAGCTGAAGGCGCTGCGCCTGCAGTGCGGCGGGCCCGAATCGGCGCAGAACTGCGGCATCCTGCAGGAGTTGGACACCGCTGCGCTCGCACCCGAGACCTTCGGGCAGCACGCGGGGCATGTGCATGGCTCGCTGCACAACACGTCAGCGAAGCGTTCGACTTGAGGTCGAGGTGTCTTCACCTTGGTCGTCGACAAGCTCGATCCTCTATTTACGCGCGTTCGATTTCTTGGCAAAAAGCCGCTCGCACAAGCCGCGCAACCAGCGATTCGCCGGGTCCTGGTTGTAGCGTGCATGCCAGTGCTGCTTGACGGTGAACGGCGGCACAGGCACCGGGCAATCAAAGACGGCGAGCCCGTTGGTTCGGGCCAGCGTCTCGCCGATCTGGCGGGGCACGGTGGCCACGAGGTCGGTAGTCGACACGATGGCGGCCAGTCCCAGGAAGCCGGGTAGCTCCAGCAAGATGCGCCGTTCGACGCGGTGCCGCAACAGCGCCGCCTCCAGCAGTTGCACGCCCGTACCGCCGACGATGCCGATGTGTGCTTCGGCCTTGAAGTCGCGCAAGCCCATGCCTTTTGCCGCGACCCGCGGGTGTCGGGCATTGACCAGGCACACCCAGTCTTGCGGATACAGCACCTGTTGATAGAAACCTGACTCGAGCCACGGCACCAGTCCGATCGCAAGATCCGCCTGGCCGGACTGCAGCGCCTGCCCGGTTTCCTCATCGATGCGCGCGGCCTCCAGGCGGATGCCGGGACCTACGGCGCGCACGTGCGCCAGCAGTTGCGGCAGCAGCGTGATATGGCTGGCATCCGTCATGCAGATACGGAAGCGCCGCGTCGCGCTCGACGGGTCGAACGCTTCCGGTGGCGCGGCCACACGGCGCAGCGCCGCCAGTGCCTCGCGCGCCGGAACGATCAGTTCTTCCGCGCGCGGCGTCGGCTGCATGCCTGCCGCGGTGCGCACGAACAGCTCGTCGCCCAGGTGCCTGCGCAGCCGGCCCAGCCAGTTGCTCACCGTCGGCTGGCTCTGGCCGAGCTGGTCGGCTGCGCGCGTCACGCTCTGCGTGGTGTAGATCAGGTCGAACAGGCGCAGCAGCTTGAGGCTGAGCAAGCCCGCGCTCGCATCGAGGTTGTCGTCGTCCGCATTCATTTAAAAACGAAATGTAGACCATTCGATCCATGTCATGGACGAAATGTTCGTCGAAACCTATCTTCAAGGCATCCCTTCGAGACACTCCTTCGAGAGACAGGCATGAAAATCTATTTCCTGGGCGCCGGCGCCCTCGGCTGTGCCATCGGCGGCACGCTTGCGGCCGGCGGGTCGGACGTCACGCTCATCGATCCGTTTCAGGCGCACGTCGACGCTATCCATCGCGACGGTCTCCTCATGAAGGACGGCGACTCGGAACGCCGCGTCAAGGTGCGCGCATCGACAAGCGTCGAGGGCCTGGCGCCAGCCGACCTGGTGATCGTGCTGGTCAAGTCCTTCCACACGCGCTCGGCCATCGAAGGCGCGTTGTCGATCATCGGGCCCGACACCGCGCTGATGTCGCTGCAGAACGGCATGGGCCATGAGGAGATCCTGGCCGACGTCGCCGGCCGCGCGCATGTGCTGGCCGGCAAGACCTACGTTGGCGGCGTTCTGCTCGGCCCGGGCCGCATCATTGCCGGCACGCGTGGCAAGCGCACGGTGATCGGCGAGCTCGACGGCAACGTGAGCGAACGCGCCAGGGCCATCGCAGCCGAGTTCGATCGTGCCGGGCTGCCTTGCGAGGTCAGCGACAACATCATGGGCGTGATGTGGGACAAGCTGCTCATCAACGTCTCGACCGGCGCACTGAGCGGCATCACGGGCCAGGTGTACGGCAGCCTCTACGCGGTGCCCGAGATCGAGGCCACGGCCATCGCGGCCGTGACCGAGGCGATGGCCGTCGCGCAGGCGATCGGCGTGAAACTGTCGATCAAGGCCCCGCGCGATGCATGGATGATGGCCGCCGAAGGCCTGCCCTACGAATTCAAGACCTCCATGCTGCAGAGCCTGGAGAAAGGCTCCATCACCGAGATCGATTTCATCAACGGCTCGGTGGTGCGCGCCGGGCTCAAGCACAACGTGCCGACGCCGGTGAACCAGACGCTGGTTGCCGCCATCAAGGGCATCGAACGCCGGTTGGAGGCGAAATGAGCACGCCGCGCGCCTATGTGGAACACGTCGCCATCTGGGTGAAAGACATCCACTGGCACATCAGGTTCTTCCACGACGTCTGCGGCATGACGATGCGCGAAGTACAGGGCACGCTCGAAGAGCCCGTCCAGTACTGGACCCTCGGCGGCATGCAGTTCATGGCCAAGCCGGACTACGCAGGGCCTGAAGGCCGCCTCGGCCATCTCGGCGTGATGTGCGAAGACCTCGAAGCCGCACTCACCGCTGCGCAGGCCTTCGGCGTGACCGAGATGCCGCAGGGCCGCAACTGGCTGCGCCTGCCGGACGGCCTGGCCGTCGAATTCATCCAGGCCAGCGCCGGCGCCGTGGCGCGCGCTCTTGCCATCGATCCCCGCGCCTGAAGAACCGTCACCAATACAGAGAGAGAGACACACCATGACCGCCTTGACCATCGAAGACAAGTACTGGGACGACGCCGTCGTCGGCCAAGAGTGCATCAGCCCGCCCTACGAAGTGACGGAGGCCCGCGTGATGGCGTATGCCGACCTCACCGGCGACCACACCCCCGTTCACACCGACGAAGCCTATGCGCGCACCACGCCGTTCGGCACCCGCGTGGCGCACGGCCTGTTCGGCCTGTCGGTGGCCGACGGGCTCAAGACGAAGAGCGACATGCGCTTCATGCCGGGCATGTCCCTCGGCTGGGAATGGCGCTTTGTCGGGCCGATCAAGCTCGGCGATTCGGTGCGCGTGAAATTCCACGTCGGTAGCAAACGCGAATCGAAGAGCAAGCCGGGCTGGGGCATCCTCGTGCTGCCGTCCGAACTCATCAACCAGCGCGACGAGGTCGTGCAAAAAGGCGAGCACCGCGTGATGGTGCCGAGGAAGCCTGCATGAGCGCCGCGCCACCACAAGCGTTGCCGCTTGCCGGCTTCCGCGTCATCGACTACAGCCACTTCCTGGCCGGCCCCTATGTCGGCCGCTGTCTTGCCGCGCTCGGTGCGGAAGTCATCAAGGTCGAGCGTCCCGGCACGGGCGATGCAGGGCGTCAGCATGCATGGTTCGTCGGCGACCACAGTGGCTACTTCCTGCAGCAGAACATGGGCAAGAAGGGGCTCAGCGTGAACACGAAGGACCCGCGCGGCCGGGCACTGATGAAAAAGCTGGTCGACAGTGCCGACGTGTTCGTCGAGAACTACCGCCCCGGTGCGCTCGACAAGCTCGGCCTGGGCTATGCCGAACTCGCCGAAACCAACCCCGGCCTCGTGTACTGCTCGATCTCGGCCTACGGCCACACCGGCCCCGACTCGCACCGGGCCGGCTTCGGCCTCATCGCCGAGGCCAAGAGCGGCATCATGCAGATGGTGGGCAACCCGGGCGAGGCGCCGCCGCTGCTGCGCATCTCGCTCGGCGACATGTACACCGGCATCCATGCGGTCGCCGCGATCAATGCCGCACTGCTGGGGCGCGTGAAGTCCGGCCGCGGGCAGCACATCGACATGGCGCTGTACGACACGCTGGTGTCGATGCACGAGTACGCGGTGCAGTGCTACACGCTTTCCAACGGACAGGAAGTGCCGGTGCAGACCGGGCACGACATGCCCAATTCCACGCTCTACGGCGTGTTCCGCGCGCAGGATGGTGACCTCGTGATCGCCGCACAGGTGGACGACGCGTGGAAGCGCTTTGCCGCGCTGGTCGAAAAGAATGGCGGCCCTGCGGGGTTCGGCAGCGACACGCGGCTGCACGCTTCAGCCGGGCGCAATGCCCATCGCGCGGAGATCCTCGAAGTGGTGAAGCCGTGGGTTGCGGCACAGCCGGTCGCGCAGGTGCTGAAGATGCTGGACGGCATTGATGTGCCTGCGGCCAAGGTTCAACGCATTGACGAAGTGCTGGCCGATCCGCAGATCCGTGCGCGCGGCATGGTGATCGAGCAGGACCACCCGTTGCTCGGCAAGATCCGCCTGCCGAACCTCCCCTTCCGCATGTCGGGGTGCGACACCTCGATCACGCAGGTAGCGCCCGAACTGGGTGAGCACAACGCGGAAATCGCAGCCAGCCTCGGTTTCGACGCGGCACAGATCGCCGACATGCAGGCCGATGGCGTGCTCTACAGCAAGTAAGGAGACAGCGATGACCGACAAGTACGCCGTGATCGGCAATCCGATAGGACACACCAAGTCGCCGATGATCCACGGCAGCTTCGCCGAAGCGACCGGCCAAGACATCGACTACCGGGCGATCGAGGGCTCGCTCGACTGCTTCGCCGACGACGTGCACGCATTTCGCAAGGCAGGCGGGCGAGGAATGAACGTCACGGCCCCCTTCAAGCTGCAGGCCTACGCGCTGGCCACCGAACGGCTCGAACGCGCCGAGCTCGCCGGTGCCACCAATGCGCTCAAGTTCGACGGAGACCGCATCGTTGCCGACAACTTCGACGGCCTGGGCCTGACCAACGACATCCAGCGCAACCTTGGGTTTCCGCTCAAGGGGGCGCGCATGCTGGTGATCGGCGCGGGCGGCGCGGTGCGTGGCGCACTGCTGCCCTTTCTCGCGCAACAACCGAACGCAGTCGTATTGGCGAACCGCACAGAGACAAAGGCCATCGATCTTGCAAAGCAGTTCGCCGGGCACGGCCACGTGCAAGGCTGCGGCTACGACGATCTGGCAGGAGAGCGATTCGACATCGTCATCAACGGCACCTCGGCCAGCCTCAAGGGTGAACTACCGCCCCTGCCCGCCGAGACGCTTCAGGGTGCGAAGCTGGCCTACGAGCTCGCCTATGGCAAGGGTCTTACGCCCTTCCTGCGCCTGGCGCAGCACGCCGGCGTGCCGAAGCTGGCCGACGGCGTCGGCATGCTCGTGGAACAGGCTGCGGAAGCCTTCTTGTGGTGGCGCGGCGTGCGGCCCGATACGCGCAGCCTCATCGACCGCATGACCATCCCCTTGGTCTGACGCAACGAGACGCAGACAACCCCATGAAGATCCTCATGCTGCACGGCATCAACCACAACATGTTCGGCAAGCGCGACCCGAAGCAGTACGGCACGATGACGCTGGCCGAGATCGACGCGCAACTGCAAGCACTCGGCAATGAACTCGGCGCCGAGGTCGAGAGCTTCCAGACCAACAGCGAAGGCGCGATGTGCGAGCGCATCCACCGCGGCTTCGTCGAGGGCGTGGACGCGGTGCTCATCAACGCCGGCGCCTGGACGCACTACAGCTACGGCATCCGCGACGCGCTGGCCATCCTTACGGCGCCGGTCGTCGAACTGCACATGTCGAACATCCATGCGCGCGAGAAATTCCGCCATCACTCGGTGTTCGCGGAGATTGTGAAAGGACAGATTTGCGGATTCGGCGTCGACAGCTACCTGCTCGGTCTGCGCGCCGCGGTATCGGCCGCCGCGCAGGCGCAATGATGTTCACGTCGGTTGGTGTATCGGCCTTCGCCTGTCACCGTCACGCGAATCCCTCATGAGGAGCCGTCTTTCCAGACGCCCCCGTCAGGCCTCGAGATTTCCTGCAACACGATGGTGGCCACGTCAGCGGTCGAGATGCGTGACTGACGCAGCTTCAACCGACGGCTCAGGTACTCAGATGACTGCTATTGCGCCTGAAACAAACATAAGGCCGTAGCGACATGAATGACCGGTCCGCCGCCCTTTGCGGGCTTTGAGCTTGTTGTCGCGGACTTCCGCTTATCGAGGGGCGCCGCCATTCGCCCCCGCGGTCGAACCGCGCAATTCCGGCAACAGTTGACCTACATCCTTGTTTCAGGTGGGCCGGCCTCGCCTGGAAATGGCTGTTGGTCTGACCTCAGGGGATCGACATTGCGAGCGCTCGGCGAGCTTGTTCGACCCGGGCACGTGTCACGCAGCCCGCAGCGTGATCATTGATCAGCCCTACTGCCTGCATGAAGGCATACACAGTGGTGGGCCCAACGAACTTCCAGCCCTGTTTCTTCAAGTCCTTGGACAAGGCCTGCGAGGACGCTGACGTAGAAGCGGTTTGCGGCTCTGCAAGGTGCGCAGGGTTCGGCTCATGGCGCCAGAAGTATGATGCCAGCGATCCCTCGCGCTGCGCCATCACCTCGGCCATGCGCGCATTGTGAATCACAGCCTCGATCTTGCCGCGATGGCGCACGATGCCGCTGTCGCCGAGCAATCGCTCGACATCAGGTGCACCGAAGCGTGCGACGCGCCGGTAGTCGAAGCCCAGGAAGGCTCTCCGGAAGTTCTCTCGCTTGACCAGAATGGTGCGCCAACTCAGGCCCGACTGGAAGCCTTCCAGGCACAGCTTCTCGAAGATGCGGTGGTCATCCGTGACCGGAAAGCCCCATTCAGTATCGTGATAGTGGAGAAACTCGGGAGCGGCGGCGCACCAGCGACACCGCGGTTGCCCATCGGGCCCGAGGAGGGTCGAGCCCATTTCAGGGACGTTCCACCAGGAACTGCAGGCGCTCGTCGACCCTGCCGGGCATCATCTCCACGATCTCGACCTTGACCACGTCCTGCGCCACAAAGGGATCCAGCGCCACGCGATTCTCCAGCGCCTCGCGGGTGGTGTTGTGTGCCAGGACGGTGCCGCCCTGATTGCCCGAAAGGCTGCCTGTCAGTAGGAAGACGCCATCTTCAAATCCCTGCTCGATCCATCGCATGTGCTCCGCCATGTGGCGTGATGCCTGGCCTTTGTTGCTCGAGAACTTGAGGAACACACAGAACATGAATGACCTTTCTTGAACAGATGGCTAACGCGAGCGACCGGAGGCGGTCGTCTTCACGGGCGCGCAGGACTCGACCCAGGCACTCATGAGCGCCACCTCCTGCTGCACGAAGTTCTTGTTGCGCAGAGACTGCGCGAGCACCGCCGCTCCTTGGCTGCGCGCCAGGAGATGCAGGGCGAGCGCATCCGCCTCCTTGCCTCGGCCCATTTGGCGGAACAGCCCTCGCAGCCACACGCGGAAGAGATCCAGGATGGCGTTGGCCTCGCCTTGCCCCGGGTGCCCGAGCTTGGCCAGTTCCATGCAGAGGGTGCCGACCGGACAACCGTGGCGCATGATCTTGGCTTGATTGCGGATCAAAAGGGTGATGAACAGGCGGATGCGCTCCTGAGGACTCTCGCCCTCGGTCTCCCACTGCGTCAACATCGCTCGCGTGCGCTCCATTCGCGCGGCAGCGACCGCCGTCAGGATCTCATCCTTCGTTTTGAAGTGATAGTAGAAATTGCCGCGCGAGATCTTCACGGCATCCGCGATGTCCGCGAAGGACGTGTGCTCGAACCCGCGCTCGTAGAACAAGGCGTCGGCAGCTTGGACGATGCTGTCGCGGGTGGACATGACTTGAATAGGACGGTTGACCAAACAACGCGCGCAAATGTAGGACACTCGTCCTAGATTGTCAATAGAAAGCCTCTGCGACTCGTCGGCACCCGCACAGTGGTGCCGATATCAAGTGCTTAGGTTGGTACTGCGCCAACGTATTCACCACGAGCGGGGTAGTCGTTCTTGATGACGAAATCAAGTGCCTGCACCAGCTCGCCGAAGTTCGGCCGGGCAAACGGCATCGACTGCACGGACGACCAATAGAGCGTTTGATCGGGCCGCACCAGGAATACACCCGGCTCGGAGAAGAGATCGGGTTCCTCAATGCCGATCGACGTCTTGCCCCGCGAGGTAGACAGGTACAGGCCCCAAGCGCGCGCCGTCGCCAATGGAAGCCCATAGCCCATGCGCAGGCGACTGGCTCCAATCTTCTGCGCCATCTGGCGTGCACGGTCTTCGTGGTCGCTGCTCAACGCCAGCACACCAACGCCTCGCTCGGCGAAGGCCTCGACCTCGCCCTCCAGCTCGCGCAGGTACATCGCGCAGATCGGGCAATGGAGGCCGCGGTAGAAGCAAAGGAGCGTGAACCGAGCGGGTGCTTCCTGCACCAGATCAAATGAATCGTGTGAGAGGGTTGAGACGATCAGCGAGGGAACGGGTTGTCGAGGCATGAGCATGTTTTTTCCTTTCGAGGTTTGACACGAGTGGTCGAGCATGTCAGATTTCATGCAATCAAAGGTCCAAAATGCATGATCGAAAGTACGACGTCATGAGCTCTCCCGTCCACCTCGATCGCTTGAGCGCGTTTCTAGGCGCCTTTCCTCTGCAGGTGCGTCCGGCTGCAGACATTGGCCAGGTCCGGGAGGCTGCGCATCTGTTCCTGCTGGCAGGCGGCGCGCCGGAAGCTCGCCGGATTGTCTTTTGCAGCGAGGCCGTGCCGCGCCCGCGCTCGCCGGGAACGGTATTGATGGGAGCAGTGGTCGAATTTGGCGGCGATTCCAATCCTCTCCTGCGGTCCTTGCCGGCAGAAGTGACGCTCGATACGCAGGAAGCCGAGCCGCTGTGGGCTTTGGCCAAACATCTGCTGGCTGAAGTGCAGGTGCCGCGTTGTGGTGGCCCGGCGGCGCTCGCGCGGTTGGGTGAACTGTTGGTCTTAATGGTGCTGCGGCAAGCGATCGATCGTGGAGCCACGCAGCCAGGCCTGCTGGCGGGATTGGCCGAACCGCGAATTCGGCATGCTGTCGGTGCGCTGCTTGAACAGCCTGCGCGCGCCTGGCCGGTGGAGGAGCTGGCTGCGCTCAGCGCTCTGTCGCGCAGTCAGTTCATGCTTTCATTCCGTCGCACCCTGGGCATGACCCCGGGTACCTTTCACACGGCGTGGCGTCTGACGCTCGCCCGGCGCCGCCTGCAGCAAGGCGAGCGCGTGAAGGCCGTGGCCGCGTGGAGCGGGTATGCCAGCGCGGCCGCATTCAGCCGCGCTTACAGCCGCGCCTTTGGCCACGCACCTGCAGCGGCAATCGCCGGTCAGTAGAGTGGGATGGCATCAGGTAGATGCGTGAGGAATATGGCGCACAAGCACAGTTCGCGGCGGGAGACCGCCTCTTACCCCCATCGTGCTTTGCTCGGCAATCAAGATCGTTTTAGGGGGTGCTTCCAGCGCAAACGCCTGCACTCGAAGTTAACGGACGACTGCTTCCAAGTTCGAAACGGACCTTCTACGGAATACTGCCGAAGACCGCTCCGGTTAAGGGTTGTCATCAGGAAAGCGCCTTCAATGTCCGGTCATGGCTGCCGAAAGCCGAAGCGTCCCCCGCATTGATGGGACTCACACCAGCAGCGTGCCCTCGTGCACAGGGCACCGGGTGCTCCCCGCAGCGAAATAAAGGAGGAGCGAAGCGGGGGACATTCGCGGAGGGGAGCACCCGGTGTCCTGTGCACGCCCCCCGAAAGCAAACCCCGTTACTTGCCCACGAGCTGGGTCAGCTTCTCCGCCTCGAAGCTCTCGTCACGCGCCGCATCGCCCGGCACGCAGTCCCTGGTACCGGGATGGGCCGACAGCTTCTCGATGGCCTGCCACAGCAGCGCGATCTGGTGCTCCTGGCCCGAGGCGTTGTCGATCAGCCCCCGCAGCGCCTGGCTCAGCGGGTCGTCGTTCTGCGTCACGCCGTACGCCGAGAAGCCCATGCGCGATGCGGTTTCCTCGCGCCGCGCGGCCGATTCGGCCTCGATGATGCGCGCCGGGTTGCCCACGGCCGTGGCGCCCGCGGGCACCGGCTTGGTCACCACCGCGTTCGAGCCGATCTTGGCCCCGTCGCCCACCACGAAGCCGCCGAGCACCTTGGCGCCCGCGCCCACCACCACGTTGCGGCCCAGCGTCGGATGCCGCTTGGCGCCCTTGTAGAGCGAGGTGCCGCCCAGCGTCACGCCCTGGTAGATGGTGCAGCCATCGCCGATCTCGGCGGTTTCGCCCACCACCACGCCCATGGCGTGGTCGAAGAACACCCGTTCGCCGATCTGGGCCGCGGGGTGGATCTCGATGCCGGTCATCCAGCGCGCCCAGTGCGCAATGAAACGGGCCGGCCACTTGAACCCGTGCGTCCAACAGGTGTGCGCCCAGCGGTGCAGCACCACGGCATGGAAGCCGGGGTAGACCGTGATCACTTCCCAGGCGCTGCGGGCGGCCGGGTCGCGTTCGAGGATGCACCGGATGTCGGCGCGCAGTCGAGGGAACATCGCTGCCTTTTGTCGTTATATCGATAGAGGGAAGGCAGTCTAAAGCCCGGGTTCTTCGCGTACGAACGATGGGGTTTTAGGGCTCCCTGGGCGCCCGGGCCGCGTCGGCCATCGCCTTGGCGATGCCCCGCAGGATGTGGATTTCCTCCGGCGTGGGCTGGGCGCGGTTGAACAGCTGCTGCAGCCGCGGCATCAGCTTCTTGGGCGCGGCAGGGTCGAGAAAACCGATGTCCACCAGCGAGCGCTCCCAGTGGTCGAGCATGCCGGCCACCGCCTGGGCGTCGGCCGCCTGCACCGGGGCCGTGGCGTCGCGCACCGCGTAGCCGCCCAGCGCCAGGCGCCATTCGTAGGCCACCACCTGGATGGCGGCGCCCAGGTTGAGGGAGCCGAATTTCGGGTCGGTCGGGATGCTCAGGGCCACATTGCAGCGGTAGACGTCCTCGTTGCGCATGCCGAACCGCTCCGAGCCGAACAGGAAGGCCACGTGCTGCTCGCCCTGCTTCGCCAGGGGCTCCAGGTGCTCCCGGGGCGTGCGGGTGGGCGGGCCGAAGTCGCGCGGAATCATCGCGGTGGCGCACAGGTGGGTCACGCCGTCGAGGGCTTCGTCCAGCGTCTCGACGATGCGGGCGTTGGTCAGCACGTCGAGGGCGCCGCTCGCGCGCTGGATGGTTTCCTCGCGCCGCAGCACGTTGGCCCAGCGCGGCGCCACCAGCACGAGGTCGTCGAAACCCATGGTTTTCATGGCGCGGGCGGCGGCGCCCACATTGCCGGCGTGGCTGGTCTGGATCAGGATGAAACGGGTGCGCATGGCGGGTTTGGAGACACTGACGGGCGGAGCCGGTAAAATGCCCGATTCTCGCCGCCCGCATCGCCGGGTCGCAGGGCCGCCTTCAGGGGGACCCACTCCACCGTTCTTCTCACAATCCAGAATGTCGTCCCCCAACCTGCATCCCATGCTCAACGTGGCCGTCAAGGCCGCACGCGCCGCCGGCGCGATCATCAACCGCGCCGCCCTCGACGTCGAGGCCGTGCGCATCTCGCAAAAGCAGGTCAACGACTTCGTCACCGAAGTCGATCACGCCAGCGAGCAGGCAATCATCGAAACGCTGCTTGGCGCGTATCCGGGGCACGGCATCCTGGCCGAAGAATCGGGCACCGAACACGGCGCCAAGGACTCCGACTACGTCTGGATCATCGATCCGCTCGACGGCACCACCAATTTCATCCACGGCTTCCCGGTCTACTGCGTTTCCATCGCGCTGTCGGTGCGCGGCAAGATCGAGCAGGCGGTCATCTACGACCCGAGCCGCAACGACCTGTTCACCGCCACCAAGGGCCGCGGCGCCTACATGAACGACCGGCGCATCCGCGTCTCCAAGCGCACCCGGCTCAGCGAGTGCCTGGTGTCCACCGGCTTCCCGTTCCGCACCGGCGACAACTTCAAGCAGTACCTGGCCATCATGGCCGACATGATGCCCCGCATGGCCGGCCTGCGCCGTCCCGGCGCGGCAGCGCTGGACCTCGCCTACGTGGCCGCCGGCTTCACCGACGGCTTCTTCGAAACCGGCCTCAACCCCTGGGACGTGGCCGCGGGTTCGCTGCTGGTCACCGAGGCCGGTGGCCTGATCGGCAACTTCACGGGCGAGCCCGACTTCCTCGAACAGCGCGAATGCCTGGCCGGCGCACCGCGCATCTACGGCCAGCTGGTGCCGCTGCTCGCCAAGTACTCGAAGTTCGCCAACGTGGACGACAAGCTGCGCGCCAGCGACCGCGTGCGCGCCGTGTCGGCCTCGACCAAGTCGAATGCCGCCGATGCCTCGGCCGACCTCTACGCCCGCAGCACCGTCGCCGATTTCGCCGACGCGCCGGCCGAGGGCGAAGCGCCTGCCGTGGCCGCCGCCGCGCCTGCCCCCCGCAAGCTCACGCGCATCCGCCGCGATGCGCCCGGCACCCCCGGCACGGGCAGCCCCTCCGAGGGCGACGCTTCCGCCAAGTGATGTCGGGGCCCCGCGCCGCCGTCCGGGTCCGTGCCGCACTGCGCATTGCGCTGAGCCACTATGTCGCAAGCGGGCTGACCGTCGCGCTCGGCCTGCTGTTCATCTCGGGCGGGGTGCACCTGTGGCTCGGCACCCTTGCCGCCTCGGCCGCGGCCACCGGCGTGATCGTCACCGCGCCGCCCGACCTGCCCGGCCCGCGCCGCGGCAAGTTCTTCCAGATGCTGCCGGCGCCGCTGATCGGGCTGCCGCTGTTCTTCGCGGTGCAGATGCTGCACAGCGCGCCGATCCGCCTCGGGCTACTGCTGGTGCCCGCCACCTTCATGGCCTTCCTGGCCATGGCCTGGGGCAAGCGGGGCATCCCCATCGCGATCGCGGTGATGTTCTCGATGGTCTTCTCGATGGCCACGCCGGCACCGACCGGCATGGCCGACGCCATCGAGCGCACCTGGCACTTCGGCCTCGGCGCCGGCCTCTACGTGATCTGGGCCACGCTCGCCAACCTCGCGCTCAACGGCCGCTTCCGCACGCAGTCGGTGGCCGACGTGCTGTACTCGCTGGCGGCGCTGATGCGCACCGAGGCCGGCCAGTTCACCCCGCAGGACGAGACCCGCGACGTCCGCGACACCCCCGCCCCGGTGCTGGGCCAGCTGCTGCGCGAGCAGGCGGCGCTGGCCGACCAGCTGCAGGCGACGCGCGACATCGTGCTCGAATCGCCCCGCACGCCGCGCCGCCAGCGCCTCGCCGCCATGCTGGTGATCGTGCTCGAAATGCGCGACCAGCTGCTCGCCAGCGAACTCGACCTCGACGCGCTCCGCACCCACCCCGCCCATGCCGACGCACTGATCGACATGCGCCGCGTGCTCGAAGAACTCGCCGACGAAACCATCGCGCTGGCCGACGCGCTGATGATGGGCCGCCACCCCGAGGCGGTGGCCGACCGGCGCCCGCGGCTCGCGGCCATCCACGTCTCCGCCGACGACGGCCACCACGGCCCCGAGGGCAGCATCGGCCCCACCGCCGCGATGCTCGCGCGCGGGCTGGCCAGCCGCATCGGCCACATCAACGACGAGGTGCTGCGCCTCTCGGCCATGGCGCGCGGCGATGCCGAGCCCAACCTGGCCGTGGTGCGCGCCAACTGGCAGCTCTTCGTGAGCCCGACCGACTGGTCGTGGCGCCCCTTCCTCACGCTGTGGCGCTGGGACCAGCCGCCGCTGCGCCATGCCATCCGCGCCGCGCTGGCCATTGCGGCCGGCTACGCCATCGCCGTGTCGATGCCCTGGGGCTCGCACGACTACTGGATCCTGCTGACCATCGTCGTGGTGCTGCGCGGCAGCCTCTCGCAGACGCTGGAGCGACGCAACGCCCGGGTCGCCGGCACGCTGCTGGGCTGCGTGCTCGCGGTGGGTTTGCTCTCGGCGCATCCGTCGGCGCTGATGCTGCTGGTGATCGTGACCGTCTCGCAAGCCATCGCGCACAGCTTCGCGGTGCGGCGCTACCTGATCACCGCGGTGGCGGCCACCGTGCTCGGCCTCGTGCAGGCGCACATGCTGAACACCGGCACCGCGCCCATCTTCGCGCTGTTCGAGCGCATCGCCGACACGCTGATCGGCGCCGCGCTCGCCTGGGGCTTCTGCTACGTGCTGCCCTCCTGGGAGCGCACGCAGATCCCGGCGCTGGTGGCGCGCGTGCTCACCGCGCAGGCCCGCCATGCGCGCCTCGCGCTCGGCCTGGGCCAGCTGCAGGCCATCGACAGCAGCCCCGAACTCGAATGGCGGCTCGCGCGCCGCGAAGCCTTCGACAGCCTCTCGGCCCTGGTGCAGGCCACGCAGCGCTCGCTGTCCGAGCCGCGCGCGGTGCAGCCGCCGCTCGAGCCGCTCGAACATCTGCAGGCGCACAGCTACCAGTTGCTCGCACAGCTGAGCGCGGTGAAGTCGATGCTGGTGCTGCGGCGCGACCGCCTCACGCCGGGCGAGGTCGAAGGCCCGCTCGCGCGCACCGCGCAACGCATCGAAGCCGCCATCGGAACGACGCCGACCACCGGCCCCTCTCTCCCCGAGAGCACGGGCGCCACCACCGTGGGCGGCCCGATTCCCCTGCCCGACCCGTTCGACAACGACATCAGCCCCTGGCTGCTGCGCCGGCTCGACCTGGCGACGGCCCTTGCAACGCAGCTGCGCGACGACGCGGCGCGCATTCTTCAACCCCTGAACGAGACAACAGCACCCACGACAGCCGCTTGATGACCCAAGAGATACTTGCTCACCCCTGGTTCGGCACCTGGATTGCCGTCCTCGTCGCCGTTCCGCTCGCTCTCCTGGTCCACCGCATCGGCGGCCTCGTCCTCAAGCGGATCACCCGCCCCGCGCCCGCGGTGCATGCGATGGTGCTCAACTGCAATGCGCCGGCACGGCTGGTGCTGCCGTTCCTGGCCTTGCTGCTGGTGTTCCAGGCGGCACCCGACGACCTGCGCTTCATCGGCAGCGTGCGGCATTTCAACGGCCTGCTGCTCATCGCCGCCACCACCTGGCTCACGGTGAGGGCCATCAGCGGTTTTGCCGACGGCGTGCTGGCGCAGCACCCTTCCGACGTCGCCGACAACCTGCAGGCCCGCCGCGTGCTCACGCAGACGCGCGTGCTCGCGCGTACGGCCATGTCGGTCGTGCTGGTGGCCGGCGGCGCGATGATGCTCATGACCTTCCCGGGCGCACGCCAGGTCGGCGCGAGCCTGCTGGCCTCGGCCGGCGTGATCGGCATCGTGGCCGGCCTTGCGGCCAAGCCGGTCTTCAGCAACCTGATTGCCGGCCTGCAGATCGCGCTGTCGCAGCCGATCCGCATCGACGACGTGCTGGTGGTCGAGGGCGAATGGGGCCGCGTCGAGGAAATCACCGGCACCTTCGTCGTCGTGCGCATCTGGGACGACCGGCGCCTGATCCTGCCGCTCACC